>VGZN01000082.1 GCA_016872635.1 Planctomycetota bacterium
CGGAGCGCCAGGAGGGATGTACTACGATATCGCAGGGAAACTCTCCGACCGAATGAAGACCGGGAGCGGTCGCCCTCCGTCGGTGATATCGACCGGGGGATCGATCGAGAATCTCCGTCAACTGCTCGACTCACACGCCGATGTGGCATTGATGCAAGAGTCCACCATACGCGCGGATCAAGTCGCTGTGGTGGCACCATTGTTTTTTGAAGCGATACATATACTTGTCCCCGTGGAGATGGGTATTGAACGGATGGAGGATTTGGCGGGAAAGAAGATCGTGCTGGGAAATAAGGAGTCTGGAACTCGACAAGCTGCACTGCGTTTGTTGAAGCATTTCGATTTGTCAGAGGGGGACTTTGAAATCGTAGATGGTGACTGGACGCAATCACAAATGCGGCAACCTCAAAAT
Organism: Planctomycetota bacterium; assembly: GCA_016872635.1. Lineage (GTDB taxonomy): Bacteria > Planctomycetota > Planctomycetia > Pirellulales > Pirellulaceae > JBKCUI01. The sequence continues at coordinate 413 of VGZN01000082.1, forward strand.
GTACTCGTAGCGATGGTGAAACCAGAGCAGACGGGAATGGTGGAACTGCTGTCTGAGGGTAAGTACCGATTACTCTCTATCCGCGATGCGGCTTCACTCACATTGACGGAGCCTATGTTCCGACTGTTAGAACTCAAGGCGGGAGCATACCGTGGTATCATCCAAGAACCGACGATGACGATCGCAACGGCGGCGCTTCTCGTGGTTCGTAAAGATTCCTCTGCGAGATTAGTAGAGGAGTGTTTATCTGCTGTCTATGAACGCAAGCCATTGGTCGATGGATTGATCGCCAGAGAACTTGCTGCAAGCTGGCAGGGATTGCCGTACCATGAAGTGGCAAGGCTGTACTTTGCGAACCCAGGAAACCAATAAGTATCGCCGTTGCAATCGGAAATGGGCCTAGTCGCAGTGGACGGGCATTGCGATTCAATCTCTAGCCGAAGTTACCTCGTCGGAGGAAATGAATCTTTTGGTTCAAGTTCGGTATAAAACATAGCGGCGGCGTTGACTCGGTGTGACTCGAGAAACTCGAGATGGCTTCGGACGATAGGAAGATTTGCCGTTGCAGGGAGTACTATCAACCAAATGGTTGCGATTCCCACGACGCAGCCGAGCAGTGCCATCGTCCCTGATTGGTTTTTTGAACGGAAGGCATTCATGGGACAGTCCTTGTTCTATTTCGAAAGGATCGATTTCACTTTGTCTGCGTAAAGCACACCGAACATCAAGGTTGCCATCGCCAGTGACAGGATCATGCTCCATGCTTGTCCTACGATGTACAGAAAGAGCGGCTTTCCAACGCAAAGGTATTTCCAAAGCTCACGAAAGTTGGTTTCGAGTCCGAACGCGACAAAGGCGAGGCAAAACAGCCATATCCGAACTTGGGAGGTGATTTCTTTAGACACGACCTCAGCAAATTTGCTATCCCATCCTAGCAACGAGGGGAGAAAGGAGAATGCGAGTGAGGCGCCGATAAAACCGATCACGAATTTCGGAAACCTTGTCCAGATCTCAGATATTCCTACTTTGTTCGAATCTCCTGATTCGCGATCTCGTGTTGACCAATAGGTTGCTACGCCAAATGCAATGACACCAATGAGCACGTTTTGGATCATTTTTACCGTGTTCGCGACGGTTGCTGCATCGTCCCCAAGGACAGCTCCCGCAGCGGCAACGGCACCGGTCGAATCGATGGTTCCACCGATCCATGCGGCGCCGACAATTGGATCCATACCTGTCTTGAGAACAATGTAGGGCTGAACAATCATCATCACAGCGGTAAAAAGTAGGGAGACGCCGATCGCATAAGAGACTTCCTCACGCTTGGCCCGGCATGCAGCGCCAGTAGCAATTGCGGCTGAGACACCGCACACAGACATGTCCGCCGAAATCACCATGTTTAAGCTTGGGGACTCGATTTTTAAAACGCGTTGTCCGAACCAGTACGTGGTTATCAAGACGATTGGGGTTACTACCCAGGATGTGAAGATACCTGGTGCGCCTAAGGCGATTAGCTTTCCGAACAACACCTCGGCGCCGAACAGGACGAGTCCGAGTTTGATGAAGGTATCTCCGATGACCATCGGCTTGAGAAAGTTTGGTGTGCCGACGGTGTTACTGATGGTCAACCCCAATAAGAGGGCCCATAGCACGTATTCAAAGTTGTATTGCTTGACCACTTCTTGGGTGGACATCAAAAACGCAAGGATTGCTAAAACGAATAAAACTGAGTACCCCGCCAAGAATGAACCAGGTGAGATGCCTCGAGCATAAGCGATAGGTATTAGGAGCGTGCCAATCACAGCGAAGGTGATGAGGAGTGCGCCACCGAGGAATTGCGGTTCCCCAATTTTGGGCTTGCTATAAAAAGCCTTTCCTGGGGCATCTTTCCAAGATTCCAGTTTTGCGAGAGTGCTTTTTGCATGGTTTGTGATCTCTGGTTTTTTCCCGATGTCGTTAGATGGCTTCATCGAGACAAACATGGTTGCTACCATGAGAGCGATAGCACCGATACCGACGATCAGCCAATCTTCATGCACCTGTCGGGTGGGTGGTATCGCAACAGATGCATCGGTTCCGTACGGGGAGTGCATGGAGAATCTTTCTCGATTGTCGTGATTGACGATTCATGGGAGAGGGAACTAGATCTTGGAACCTGCTCCCTTGGTGAATGCCATAAATGCCGACTCAAGATTGATTTCTTCAGCGGCGAACCGTTTGAATCGTATGCCTGCTTGCATCAAGTTCGTTGCTAGAATCGAGTAGTCCTCGACATCAGGCTTGAGGGTGACTCGCAGAGTGTTGCCACTTGAGGATACTGCGGAAACGATATCTTGTTTCTCGAGTAGTTTTCCTGTGGAGTCTAGGTCTGATGGTTCGACAGGCTCAATTAAGATCACAGTAAACGGACTTACCTGTTTAATGATCGATGCAACATCATTGCTTGCGATCATTCGTCCGGAGTCGATGATGCCAACTTTGTTACAAACGTCGGCGAGTTCGGGCAAAATATGGCTGCTTACGATGATGGTTTTTCCCATTGCACCGAGTCGACGCATCAAAGCTCGCATCTCAATACGTGCCCGCGGGTCGAGGCCGCTGAGCGGTTCATCGAGGAGCAGAACTGCGGGGTCGTGAAGCAAGGTGCGGGCTAGCCCTAATCGCTGCGTTTGACCGCGGGAAAGTGTGTTGGCATAAGCATCACGCTTAAAATCTAAATCGACGACCTCAAGCATTTCATTGCAACGTTTACGGCGTGCTTGCGGTCCGATGCGATAAGCCGCAGCAAAAAACTCAAGATACTCGATCACAGTCATGTCGTCGTAGACACCAAAGAAGTCAGGCATGAAACCGACGAGACGACGTATTTCTTTCGGGTGGGTATAGATCGAGTAATCGCAGACGTAAGCTTCGCCTTCCGTGGGCTCGAGCAGTGTGGCCACGATGCGCATCGTAGTTGTTTTGCCAGCGCCGTTAGGGCCAATAAATCCGAACAGATCCCCTTGGCCTAAATCCAAGTCGATATCTCGGATGGCGTACATGTCATCGTATTTCTTGGTTAGTTTTATCGTCTTGATCACGATGGGACGCCATTAGGGATTGGAGCTGAAGGAAAGATCTCGGAGTGCGTTCGAAGGTTTGCTGTTGTTTTCTACGGTGAAGACCATCCGCACGATCGAGAGTTGCTTGCCCCCGATCGGTTGTACAGGAGCTCCATTACGACGAAGATTCCAAGTGCTGACAGGCTCTGCAACTTGGGCAAAGATCACTGCCCGCTCCAGCTTTAACAAGTCGGAGCATTCGAGAGTGCTCAAATAGCGATTCGATAAACTGGAGTAGGACGAGGCACCCGCCGAACGGTGGAATGAGAGCAGTTCGGCTAGTCGCTCGAGGTTGTTGGTGTCAGCAGGGTTCCAATCGGAACCTTGTTCCTCTCCGGCGACGAACGTTCGACGCTGCAGCCGCCGCGTGATGTCCTTTGGGATCGAAGTCGATATCGGCACGCGTTCCCCGGGGCGAATTCGGGATGGGATTGTGTACGCTCGGCCAGCAAAGTAAAGGACTCCTTCGAGGAGATCCACACTAAGCGGATTCGCAAAGGAACCTTGGAGCAAATCGTCTTTACCTGATACCGTACCAAGCCCGTTGAAGGGGGCAGGGAACTCGAAGGGGTCTGACCATTCGGTGTAAAAGGCCTTCGTGCCTGCTGCTGGAAACCCCATCCCTTGAATGTCTGTTGAGTCATTTGTCGATGACTCAACCGTGTAGGTTGGCAAGCCTAATTGGGTAGTGACGTTGGAGTCAAACCCACCTAACCCTTTGCCGGGCTGTCCAAACCAATCGATACGGTTTGGACGAGGCTTCGAATCCAGAGGGGGTTTCGAGTTGGTCTCTTTGTCTCTGGTCCCTTTATCTACGGACAAATTCTGCAGCGGACGGTGATAGGTCGAAAAATCGTACAAGCCTCTGCGCCCTGAGTAGCAGTGGGAGTAGGCACGCCCATGAAGTTGCTGTGTTTGGTCATTCACATCGATGATTTCCAGGCTATTAATACTCGGTAGATCTGGCTTCCAGGCTCTCGCGAGCACCGATGACACAGCCATGATTCCGATGGACGACAGAATGAGTGTCCACCAAGTCCATCGAGGTTTTTGCCAAGCTTTCGAAATCAAAAAGTAGTCGAGAGGTCCGATCAACAGTGCCAATAAGCCTGCGATGAGAACAAGTTGACCAAGGTTTCCAAGTCGAAGGTTTGGAAACGTGTCGAGCGTTGCGTTGAGTTGCCCGACCAATTCATCGTAGGATTGATAGATGGATTTGTTGACTCGCGACTCCGGCTTTTCCCAAAAATCCTTCAGCAAGTATTTGATAAGAGCCGGTCGCGTTTCCCAAGCTAACATCTGAGGGCAATCGATTTCAGTCGCCAACCAAACGACACTACCGATTCCAACCACCCATCGGGCGATGAACGGCAGTTTGGTGCGTGTTGCTGTCGCAGTAACCACATCCACGCGGCCTTGATGGATGTTCAGTACGGCACAGGGTAAAGGTTGCAATTGCTGCTGCGAACCCAAGAGCGATTCGATCGGACCTGGTTCTCCATCGTCTGAAAAACTCACCATCTCCCCAGGTATCAAATCCTTGAGTTCGGGGACATTGGCTAAAGTCTTCGCGGACTTGCCCCAGCAGAGAACCAGTTGGCCACCTAACTTAGTCCAAGCGGTTAACGCGATCGCTTGCTTCGCTGTAATGCCGCGGTTTAATTCCTCGTTCGCTGACGAGAACACGACTGCGTCGACACCTGAATAAGCAAGCTCGTTATTGGGTAGCGATTTAGCTTCGGTTATTTCCGAAACGCTCAGTTCCCCAAAGGTTCCTTGAGCCGATTTCATCGTCCCTTGTGCGAGGGCGATTTGGGAAGTCCCCAGCCCTACGATCCATGGCTGGTTAGCTGGCAAAGCGGTACCTCGTTCGGAGTCCGCAAGCGTGTGCTCAAGGATAGTTTGGTTTTTGTCATCGACGACGACGATTCGAATTGGGCGGTTACCGCGACCATGCTTTGCCAGTAGATCAATGGTCGAAGTCCGATTCCCGGAAAAGTCGAACACCCACTCTTTCGAACGGTAGATGACGGGAACGCCATCTCCATCAAAGGTGTGCACCTCGATCGATCCTCTCGATACAGCTCCCGAACCATTTCCAGGGATTGATACTGTTACCCGGTGGAGCGTCGGGAACCCTATTTTCCAAAAACCCGCAAGACCTGACGTCACGGACACTTGCAAGTTGTCTGTGCTAGCCCCGAGCGAATGGGATTGGGGCAGGAGTTGGCATACGATTCCGAAACAAAACAAGAGGCGCCACAGCAAGGATTGCTGTGGCGAAACTCGATGATAGGAAGCGATGCGATCGTAACGAGCGATCGTAGTAAAACTCATGTCGACGGTTTGACCTTAATCCAATCGCTTGACGCGAAGATTCTTGAAGTAAACCTTGCTTCCTGGATCGTGGGCTTGGAGGGCAAAGGTTCCCTCGTCGATCTTGCGAGTAAAATCGGATCCAGCCTTTTGATCATCTGGTTCCACGTATTCCACAAGAGTCTTTCCGTTGACTTTCAGAGTGATCTTCTTACCAACAACAATGATCTCTTGGGTGTACCATTCGTTGTCCTTTGCAGCCGGTTCCAACACATCCTTGACCGCGTACAGACTGCTGGTCTTTCGGGGGTCAGACTTGTACGACAAGTTAACTTGGCATTCAAATCCATACTTTGGCCAACCGGAATCTTGGTATTTGGTGTGAAAGTAGATTCCTGCGTTGCTATTGGGTTCCGTTTTCACATCCGCCTTGAAATGGAAATTCTTGAAGGGTTTATCGTCGCCGACATAGAAAATGTGACTGCGTTCTCCATTGCAGACTAAGGTGCCATTTTCGACTTTCCAGCTGTTTTGGTTCTCATTCACTTTCCAGCCGTTCATCGACTTGCCATCGAACAAACTAACAAATCCGGCTTCGGTCTCGGGCTTGCTGGACTCCTGCGCCAACGCACGGGATGGGGCCTGTGGGAGCAAACCCGCCAAAGCGACAAACATGATGGTAAAACGCGACATGGATTCTGCTTTCAGAAAGGGAGGGGAGGATGGTGGCGATTGGTGTGGGGGTTCGACAGAACCTTGATCCGCAGCGAGGCGCCATCGACTCTGGGAAAATGCACCCCGAAAATCAAAGTGCGTCCGAACTTTTGAGCCCAGACGCACTTAGTATAAACGAACTAAACAGTGTTTCGGTTCGACGGAGACCCTAATTTTAGGACGAGTTGTCAGGCTTTTACTTGCCCTTAACGTCACCCCCTGGGAGCAAGCCTTCCTTGATCCGTTCCCCGAACGTTTTTGACTGCCCTTCGGCTTTTTTTTCTTCCAAAGTCTTTAGGATCTTCTCGACTTCCTTACGGACTTCGTCGGGGTTTTGCTTGAATTTCGGAGCAGGGAAGTTCTTCTTCGTGATACCTGCGGCTTCCACTGCGTCTCCGTATGGATTGTGCATCTTCTTGTTTTCGCCATCGATATGGCAAACGTTGCACTTCGCTTCCGCAACTAACTTCTTGAACTCCTCGTTCGTGCTTTTTTCTGCGTAGATCTTGGTCCATGTTTCGCCGAACTCCTTGATCGCAAATGCGCTCGGAGATACCGCAGTAGCAGTCAAAGCGACGGCAGTGTAGATGACAAACTTTTTCATTCGGTTTTGTAACTCCAGAAACGTGTGCATGGCAGGAAAGTACGTCGAACCCTTCGTTGACTGATTGAAAGGTCCCTCGGAAACAGCGGGCTATCCTTGATTAAAATACCAAGGAATCCCCATGTCAAACCGAGCTGAGAGGTACACAGCAAACAAAGTGCCAAGATTTGCTAGATGGGCGTTTCTTATACAGCGAAGAAGAAGGTCGCGTCGAGACAAAAGATCGATCGAAACAGTTGGGATTTAACGCATAACGGCCGGAGGCATCCCTGTTTGATACGGGTCGCGGTAATTCGCCGTTGTTGAATAACCGTAGGGGGGTGTCGCCGGGCCCCCGTAACTGGGTTGCCCGTAACTGGGTTGCCCGTAACTGGGCTGGCCGTAGCCGGGGGGCCCATAGCTCGGTTGACCTGCTGGCGGGTAAGCTCCTGCAGGTGGATAGCCTGTGGGAGGGTAGGGAGTGGTAGGTGGGTAGGTAGGAGAGATGCCTGGAGTTCCCGCTGGCGATGAGATCGGTGGCGTCGTGCGTCCCCAGAAGTTTGGGGAGTTGGACGAATAGCCCAAGTTGTTCGATGCGAGTTGGGGCACGTTGTAGCTGGTTGGGCTGTTGTAACCTGGAACAGTACCGCTCGGCTGTGGGTAGGCGCCAGGCGGATATCCCGTGTACGGAAAGCCGCCCGTTGTGGTCATCGAGGCCGTGCCACCCCGCTGTGTGAACCAATTGGTGCTAAAGAGGCTTCCTTGTGAGGTGAGCCAGGATGGGTAATACGGGTTGGGGTTATACGCATTCGCATAGTAAGGCGGAGGCGGATATCCATTCATGGCTGGGCCCGGTGTTCCGTTTTGAGGTGCCCCATATTGCGGCAACCCGTATTGAGGTTGCCCGTAAGCGATACCATAGGGAGGCATTCCAGCGGGTGTTGCGGCGTAGGTAGGTAGAGGACTGCCGGCCCCTGCGTAGGCTGGCGGCAAAGTTGTGGTTTGCGGTATGGGAACAATTGGTGCCGAGCTTATTTGGTTAGGTGCAGCGGCGGGGGCCATCGTATTGTTTGGGTAACCGGCAGCGACGTTGTACTGGCCTGCAACATATTGACCTGCTACCGGTGTTGAAAAGGAAGCGTAGGAAGCCGGAACCGTCGTAGGAGGAGGCGGAGGGATCATCGTTTTCGGCGTGGACCAAGCGAGTGCTGATGGCGTGTTGCCGTACACCGGTGCGCCGTAGACCATTTGGGATGGATAATCGATCGAGCGCGTTGGGTAGCGCGCCGTTGTCCGATTGGCTTGCGCTATGTTGGCGGAGTATTGCACCAAATTGCTCGAAGATATCGGGGTATTTGGATTTGCTGACAAGGGGCGATCGACGAACCGAGACCTTTGTTCTGTCGCATTCACAAGAACGGGGACCATCCTGCTGACATCGCGTTCTTCGTACTTTTGGTACTGCGTCATCTGTGTTGTTTGGACGTTGCGCGGTTGGTATTGAACGATGGGAACGTACTCAACGATCTGTTGAGGAGGATAAAATGGGTTCATGCTCGGTACCGACCGAGGTCTGAGTTGGTACGAAACTATCGGGTCGTATTGAGTCAATGTTGTGGCTTTGGGCTCCTGCACCCAAGTTGGCACATAGACTCGCTCCTTGACCTCGCGATACTCGTACTTTGGGACCGTCACCGATTCGGATACAACATAGCGTCCCCAGGGCTGTCCGGTGTACATGTCCAGAAATGTCATAACCGGTGCGGAGCCCTGAAATTGGTCAGGTGAATCCGATGCCAGTGCGTTCGCACCTGTGAAACTCGAGGGTGCTGCAGCATTCGACGGAATAGAACCGGCTTGAATTGCCAACGTTGGCTCCGCTGGAAGCGCGACGTGCATCAAGCAAACCACGAAACCTGCAAGGAGTCGTCTAGCGATGGCATGGAGTAAAGATATGCCAGATTGGCTCATGGGCCTCGTCCGTTGCCCGAACTCAAAAACAAAGTTAATGCTAGCATCCCCATGTGTCTTGCGCTTCGTGAAAGAGCGGATGGAACGTGGAGATCTCTGCACGAAATTGGGTCGTACAATTTCCGCCGTTCCGACGCAAGGTCTAGTTTCAGAGGATCTCGGCTGGTTTTATCCGATGATCGATGGGATACCGTGTCTTTTGCCAGATGAGGCGATCCTATTGCCGCCCGGTTGTCCGAATCCATCCGCAACCCAAGGCCCTGGTTCCTGAGAAAACCGCAGCAAGTTGGCCAGGAGAAACACCAAAGACAGGAGAAGTAAAGTCGACACGGAACCTGCGATCGCTCCATCGAGTCACGGTCGCTGGTTCCGGCGAGGAGTTGTAACGAATTTGGACCTCGGCAGGGCATGGAGCATCAAGAGGGAAGTCGGTTAGCCAGTTGTCTTCATCTGCTTCTAACCAAGTTCGCCCCAATTCTTCATGGGGGCCGATGACGACGCGATTGGCGGTCGGATCGATGGAGGTGACGAAATAGGGACTGCCCATAGCAACACCGATCCCTTTGCGTTGACCGATGGTAAAGCCTTCGACTCCTGGATGATGTCCCACCACGCGTCCGTCGCTTGTGACGATCTCGCCAGATGTATCTGTGTGACTTTTTTGTCGAACGAATTGAGCATGTTGTCCCGTCGTCACAAAACAGATTTCTTGACTGTCTTTTTTGTCGGCAACCTTTAAACCGATCTCAGTCGCGATCCTGCGTATTTCCGATTTGTGATAGCTACCCACTGGCAGTAGCATCCTGGGCAGGAGCGATCGGGCGATTCCGGTGAGCACGTACGCTTGGTCTTTGTCATCGTCGAGCCCGCGATGCAATTCATAGTTGGGTCTTTCCTCGCCGTCTGCATCCTCGCTTTCAGAAACTGCTTGATGCGTTGTGGACTGGGTGCGCGTCGGATCGGAGATCATGCGGGCATAGTGACCCGTTGCGACGAAATGGGCTCCGACCGCATCAGCGTATTCAAACAACCTTCCAAATTTGATCCAGTTGTTGCATTGTACGCATGGATTAGGGGTTCGACCGTGGTGGTACTCATCGACGAAGTAGTCAACGATTCGTCGAAAGTCGGATTCGAGGTCCAATGCGTAAAAGGGGATCGACATCTTGTCGGCAACGCGTCTCGCATCTGCCGCATCGCTTGCGCTGCAGCAGCCTTGTTTATGGTCGAGTCGCCCCTCAAGTATCGGCAACAGTGGGTTGGGACGCCCTTCTCCCAATTCACAAGCTTGGCTCGATTGTTCACCGTGCCTCATGAAGACTCCAACCACATCGTAGCCTTGCTGGAGCAGCAGGTGGGCGGCTACGCTGGAGTCAACGCCGCCGCTCATTGCCAGGACTACACGCCGGGCGGAATTAGTCATCTGGAGGTCCCTTCGATGGAGTCAATGACAAAGGGTAGGGTGTCTATCATGGAAACGTGGACGAGTGGGTCTTGGAGTTGGCTCATCAGCTCACTCTTCGATTTTGGTTGTATGCCAGCGGCTACCAGAGTGCTTTGTCGTAATCTAAAAAATCATTGTCAAAACGTTGGAGTCCGAAGACAAAGGCCTTGCCGCTTAACGTGTGGAATACCGCTAGGACAGGCGCCCTTTCGCGTCGTTCCCTCACCTGCTCAATCACTCCTGTTTATGCCAGTTAGGGATCACGCCAATCAGTGCACCCAAAAGAGGTTGCTCGATTTGGACGTTCGTCGATCCTTTGGACTCTTGGGGTATGGAAATTACTCGGTAGACAAATCGCCCCGGAGTCCCAATTGTATCGCCAAGTGAATAGGAGTCGAACGCAAACCAGGATGGTGAGGCCAGATGGCATGGGACGGAATATGAAAGATGGCTATACTGGTGCGGTCGTTCGGTCGGGTGGCGGGCCGGCTTAAAGGGCCGCCATCTTCCGAGCGGGACTTTAGGGCATGCGCGGCGGCACGGCTTGGAGGTTCCTGCTCGATGCTACCGGCCAAATCCTCTGTCAAAATAAATCTTCTGTCAAAACTTTATATCGGTATTCGAATTCTCATGAAAGCGATCGCAGTACGTCCCGGTATCCCCAACAGTGTTCATCAGCGCGATATCCCAATGCCTGACATTCAGAAGATTCCGGACGGAAAAGGAATCTTGGTCAAAGTGCTCAAGGTGGGGGTCGATGCGACGGACCGGGAAATCAATGATGCTCTTTATGGGAATGCACCGCCGGGTGACGATTATTTGGTCCTCGGACACGAATCGTTTGGGATTGTTCAACAAGTTGGTCCTAATGTTCGCAATATTCGTGTTGGCGATTACGTGACGGCCACCGTGCGTCGACCAGGTGGTTCGATTTATGACAAAATCGGCACGTACGATATGACCAGTGAGGAAACCTACTACGAGCGAGGTATCAACCTGCTTCACGGCTACCTAACTGAATACTTTGTGGACCACGAAGATTACATCGTGCGCGTTCCGATGGGGCTGAAGCATCTACACGTGCTGATGGAACCGATGAGCTGCGCAGCCAAAGCGATCTACCAAGCATTTGAGGCTCAGCGCCGCATGAAGGTATGGAGCCCCAAGAGGGCGTTCGTTCTCGGAGCGGGACAGATCGGCCTATTGTCGACACTGGTACTTCGTTTGAAAGGCCTCGAAGTGTTTACACTTGCCCGAGCGAAAGGCCCACACCTCAAGAGTTCCATTGTCGAGGGGATGGAAGCTACGTATGTTCCGACCTCCGAGGTGTCTCTTGAGCAAGTGACAGCCAAGGTTGGCAAGGCTGATTTGATCGTTGATGCGACGGGATCTTCACAGATCGCTTTTAGCGCGATGCAGTCGCTCGGCCACAATGGCGCCTTGGTTTGGACCAGTATCACTGGCGGCAAGAACACAACGACCGTTCCTTCCGACAAGATCAATATCGAGTGGGTGCTCGGGAATAAACTGCTATTAGGGAGTGTGAATGCGAACCGAGAGCACTTTGAAATGGGGATTCGCGATCTCGCCTTGGGCGAAGTAATGTTCCCAGGGTTCCTTCAAAAGATTCTGACGAATCCTGTCAAAGGCCTCGATCAGTATCTAGAAATGATGCGGTTGCTCGTCGAAGACAATAGCGCTCTCAAGGTTTATGTCGACGTCGCAGATGCGTGATGCGGGTGATTTTTTACAACTCGCCATTCAGCAATAGTGCGCGATGGAGCGTCGAGGGGTGCTGTGATGAACTCAGGTAGCAACCAGCAACCCGTTGTTGATCCATCGCGGGAGGCCCCAACGCTCATCGAAGTGCAAATCGATGGAATCATTGGACCAACCCATCATTTTGGTGGGTTAGGGATTGGAAATGTCGCAAGCCTTGCCAATCAAGCGAAACATTCGCATCCGAAGGCAGCAGCGCTCGAGGGTGCTGCAAAGATGGACCAGGTGGCGTCCCTCGGTGTTCCACAGTTCTTCTTGCCTCCACTAGTGAGGCCGAATTGGGATTTTCTGATCCGGTGCGGCTGGATCGATTCCAAACAGCGATTCGATCGCTCCGAGCAGGCTGATGCTCTCAAGCGATGTGCTGACGAATCGCCTGCCCTTCTGTCGGCAGCTTATAGTTCATCGTACATGTGGGCTGCTAATGCGGGAACGTTTTGTCCCGAATCGGACGCGATGGACGGTGTGTCGCGGTTGGTGCTTGCGAACCTCTCGAGCAGTCTCCACCGAGGGATGGAGGCAGTCGAACGCTACCTGCAGTTCACAGACCTGTTTCGAGGTGTTGAGACGGTGCAAGTCTGTCTGCCGCTTCCCGCGGTCGATCCGCTCCGCGATGAAGGAGCGGCGAATCACATGCGATTTGCAGCCCCGCCCTCGAGTAAATCCCCCTTGGGGTTGCATGTCTTTGTGCATGCAGCCACTTCCGTCGGTAATACCTTTCGTTCTCGACAGTCTAGCTTGGCATCCCGGACAATCAGTAAGTTCATGCGATTGCCGTTAGAGCAGTTGATTTTCGCGGAGCAGAGCCCCGAGGCCGTCGATGCTGGTGTCTTTCACAATGATGTGATTGCGACCTCCAATAGAAATCTTTTTCTCTATCATGAAAAGTCTTTTCTAAACGCGGATTCCCTCGTTCAAGAAATATGCATCAAATACGAATCGCTTTTTGGAACACCACTTCACCTGCTACGGATTGATGACGCGGCCATCCCGCTCCAGGAAGCCGTTCGTACGTACCTTTTCAACAGCCAAATTCTATCGCTGCCGCATGGTGGGATGCATATGGTTTGCCCAGTGCAGTGTGAGCAATCGACTGCCGCACGTGAATTGATTGGTAACTGGATTGATGATGCGCGTAATCCAATCCTTGGAGTGAGCTACGCACACCTCAGTGAGAGTATGGCGAATGGGGGCGGTCCCGCGTGCTTAAGGCTTAGGATGGATTGGCCAGCAGGTTGGTTGTCCCCAAGTGCACCTCCATTCCATGCCTCGTACCGATGGGACGAGAGGGCAAGCCAAAAGATCAAAGAGTGGATTCATCGGTTCTATCCGGATCGGCTAGCGACCGATGACTTCCAGAGAATCGATTTCGCAGATCATGTTATCAGTGCGGTTAGAGTGTTCCCACTTCGAGGATAATCGAGCGATCATCGATTCGTCTCTTTTGTGTCGATTAGATTTGTCACACGGATTAGATTTGTCACACGGATTAGATTTGTCACAC
>VGZN01000083.1 GCA_016872635.1 Planctomycetota bacterium
CCATGGACTTGGCATTCCGTTGCAGAGATTGGGTGTACGACGCTGGAGCAACGACATCGCGCTGCGTTCGATCGGTCTTGCGCCACCGCTGGACCAAACTCTCTTGAGAGCCAGGCTTCGCTGATGAAGCTGCTACTACAGTCGAAGTTGCTCCTGCAGTTGAAGATGGTACTGCGGGTGCTGCATTCGGGCGAAGCGGATTGCTTTGCACAGCAGAAGGGGCCTGGTAGGGATGTGGGGACCAAGCGGGGGGAGGTGCTGGTTGCTGAGCCAGAGCATCGGTAACACCGACGCATGAGGCGGAGGTCAGCAGACCGAGCGATAGAATTTTTGTGAACCATCCGCGACGAGAGCGAGCGTGGGACGGAGTGGAATGTGCACCCAGGCTCGCGAGTGAGACGACCGTGTTACCATCAACTATCGTTGGAGCTGGATACCTCCGGACTGTAGTTGGGCGCTTCCTGCGTAATGGCGATGTCATGTGGATGATTCTCCCGCACCGTCGCGGCCGAGACCTTGATGAAACGTGCTACCGAGCGAAGATCCGAGATGGTCTTGGTACCGCAGTACCCCATACCAGCTCGAATTCCGCCCACAAGTTGATACACAAAGTCGGCCAATGAACCTTTGAACGGTACGCGTCCTTCGACTCCTTCGGGAACCAACTTGGAGAGTTGGTCCTGCGTCCCTTGGCGATACCGCTCGCTCGATCCTTTGACCATAGCGCCCAGAGATCCCATCCCGCGGTAGGCCTTGAAGGTGCGACCTTGATACAGGATGGTTCGACCTGGACTTTCGGCGAGCCCTGCAAACAGGCTTCCAATCATCACCGTCTGAGCTCCAGCGACGATCGCTTTCACGATGTCACCTGAGTAGCGGATACCGCCGTCAGCGATGGTTGGAATGCCAGCTTGCGAACAAGCCTTAGTGGTTTCGTAAATGGCGGTGATTTGCGGGACACCGACGCCTGATATAACACGGGTTGTGCAGATGGAACCTGGGCCGATCCCAACCTTGACCGCGTCTGCCCCAGCATCCATCAATGCTTTTCCACCGGCGTATGTTGCCACGTTGCCGGCGATCACATCGATCGACCACTGGTTCTTTAATTTCTTGACCGTTTCGATGACGTTCGAGGAATGGCCGTGCGCACTGTCGACAACTAGGATGTCGACCCCGCGTTGGATCAGCTGTTCCGCTCGTTCGTAATCGTGAACTCCGATCGCCGCCCCGACCCGAAGACGCCCCAACTCGTCCTTACACGCCGCTGGGTAACTCTTCATCTGGTCGATGTCTTTGATCGTGATGAGTCCGGTTAGTTTGTATTGATCGTCAACCAGCAAAAGTTTCTCCACCTTTTTATCCGTTAAAATTCGCTCAGCCTCCGCAAGCGTTACATTCCCCTGCGCCGTCACCAAATTCTCACGGGTCATCACCGAAGAGATAGGGCGATCGCTCGATTCGAGGAACCGCATGTCGCGTCGCGTCAGAATTCCAACCAATTTGCCGGTGGATTCCACGATCGGAATGCCCGATACGTTTTGCTTGCGCATTACATCCTGAGCGGTAGCCACACTGTCGCTTGGAAGAAGAGTGACCGGGTCGGGAATGATGCCATTCGCCGATCGTTTGACCTTGGTCACCTCGGCCGCTTGGGATTGGATATCCATATTCTTGTGGATAATCCCCAAACCACCTACTTTCGCGAGAGCAATCGCCATCTCGCTTTCGGTCACCGTGTCCATGGGAGACGAGAGAAGAGGTATCTCCAAGCGAATACGCTTAGTCAGCTGCGTGCTGACGTCAACCTGGGACGGGAGAATATCGCTGTAACGGGGTTCGATGAGCACGTCGTCGAACGTGATCCCCTCGGTTGCGAGCTTGTCATCCATCGAGTGTTTCCTCGGAGGCAGTAAACGATCCTGGAAACCGTCGTATTGTGGCAGAATTGCTGGCTTCCGCAACCTCATCTCCAGGCTGGTTTTGGGCGAAATCCCCGTGGATTTTGGTCCCTTTCGGATGGCTAGCCACCACCGTGGGTCCAACGGAACTTGAGCTGGATTTCTAACAACGGGTGAAATGTGAAGCTTTAACGCTCAGGATGACTTATTTGGTTGAAGAAGATCCTCCTGCGATTCCGATGATTCCGACCAGAGTGACTCTGCGCTGTGAGTCACCGGACCACTTTTTGTGAGGCAGGACACCCGTGAAAAAATCCAGGCACGATGTCAAAACGGTGGCGAATTCGAAGATTTGCCGAACTTCGAGAACCCCGAAAACACTACGAAGATTGCTCCGGGAGCACCTTCAAACGACCAGTGTTTTAGCCGTGTGCATGATGGCGGGGCCTGTTGCATTCGCTCAAAATGCACCTGCCGGAGGTCGTGGGTCAGTGCAGCGAACATCCGTACCGACCCGGACGTCAGGCACCACCAACCCCGCCCAACAAATCCAATTCCAACAGCAACCTGCGTTGGCAGCACCGGCCGTTGGGGCACCTGGAGCACCGCCGATGGCACTTCCGCCGACCAATGGTCTGCAATCGAGTAGTCTGCAATCGAGTAGTCTGCCATCGAGGCCCGCAGTTACTCCAACATCGCCGCAAGGCAACGGGTTCACGCCTGCCGCTGGGCTTAGCGATGCCAAGCTTCAGGTCTACGATATTCCGACCGAAAGTGTCGGCAGCGTCGCTCTACTCCTGCAAACCCAGTTCGGTTCGGATCGTCGCGTCCGTATCACCACCGAACCCAACAGTGGCCGCCTCATGGTGCTGGCTCCCGATGCGACCCAACGTCAAATCGCCATCGCTGTCGAAGCCATCAAGAAACAAACAGGCAGCTTGGCGACCGACCCATACGGTCGCGTTGTTCCCAATGCGGTCCAATCGCGGCAGTACAAACTTCAAAAGATCACTTGGCGGGAACTCGAGGACGGGATCAGCCGCATCGCTGGCTCGAAACTCTCAATCACTACATCAAACAATGGTGAACTCGCACAACTCAATATCGTCACCGAATCCGGTCCGCGCGAGATCATGACGATCGACCGTCGGAATGACGAAGTCCGACTGCAGGGAACTCCGCAAGATGTGTTGGCTTGGACCCAAGTCGTCACCGCAGTCGATTTGGCCCAAATCGATCCGCAGCGTCCTACGCAAATCGTGCCGATCAACCCTGCGACCCCTGAGCGGATCGAAAGCGCTCTCAGCTTGGTCCGCAAAGCGTCGTACAAACAACCTCTTCAAGATGAAGCGGTCGGAACCGCTCAGTTCAATGCGCAGCAAAATCAAAACGACGAAAACGCGCCAGGCATGGCGGTTGGTTCGCCGGACAACCTCAACAGCAACACTGGTCTCATCGGCGATGTCGATATTTCGTTCGTCCCCGAAATGGGATTGGTCATCGTCAAAGGTGGCAAGCGGGACGTGCAACGCGTCCTCGAAGTGATCGAGCAGATCAAAAAGCAAAGCTCGGAAACCCAACCTGAGATCGAAGTTTATCCGCTTAAGCACGTCAATGGCGTGGCTCTTGAGACAGTCCTCAAGGATCTCAACGACAAGGTCTTCTCGCCTCGCCAAGGTCAGATCAGCATCTACGCCTTAGGCCAACCGAACTCGCTTCTCCTTATCGGTCGACCGGAAGCGCTTACAGGGATTAAAGAACTGATTGCCAAACTCGATCAACCCCTCGATCCGAACAACCAGTTGCGTGTCTTCCGCTTGATCAACTCTTCTGCGGTCGATGCGGAAACACTGGTCCGAAATTTCTTCACGGATACCGGTACGGGAGCTCAAGGTGGTGCACCAGCGACCACGACTTCGAATACCCAACTGAACTCGAGGGTCAAGGTTGTCGCGGACTATCGCACCAACTCGCTGGTCGTCCAAGCCTCCCCGCGCGACATCGCCGAGGTGGCTCGGCTAATCCTCGAGATCGACGTCGAATCGACACCCGCGGAAAATGAAATCCGCGTGTTCCCGATCAAGAACGCCGTTGCTGCCGACCTGCAACCGATTCTGCAATCGGCGATCAACGGCACCTCCACTGGAGCGACAAACACCCAGCAAGGTGGATTCCAACAACAGCAACCGCAACAGCAGTCGTCGGGAAGTGGCCGAAGCACTCCTCCGAGCAGTCGGCTGTCGATCGTTGCCCGAGAAGGTGCTGAGGTCAACTCTGGCATCCTCGCCGGTGTCGTGATTACTAGCAATCCGAGCATCAACACCCTGATCGTTCGGGCACCATCCAAGAGCATGCCCCTCATCGCAGCCCTCATCGAGCAGTTGGACCAATTGCCGAGTGCAGAGGCCCGAATGAAGGTCTATCCGGTCGTCAATGGTGACGCGACCAGCTTAGTCACTATCCTGCAACAAGCGTTCGGACTTCCTGCAACAGGAACCAACACCACCAACCAACAACAAGGTGCTGGACTATTCGGTCTACAAAACTTGGTAGCTCTCGTCGGTGGTGGCGAAAGCTCACTCGTACCACTCCGCATCTCCGCGGATACCCGAACCAACACCATCATCGCATCCGGTATCGCTTCCGACCTCGACGTGATCGAAGCATTGCTCTATCGGCTCGATGAAGCGGGTGGGAACCAACGGACGACCGAGGTGATCTGGTTGCGAAATGCCAACGCGGCCGATGTGAACGCCGCCCTCACGAACCTGTTCTCAGGCCAACGAACCTTGGCACAGACCTTGACCACCCAAGGGTTCAACCAACAGAACCAGCAAGTCAGTTTGTTCGAGCGAGCTGACCGCGAAGTCCTCACGATCTTCGTTTCACCGGAGTCATCGACCAACAGCATCATCGTCAGTGCCACGCCGCGATACATGAAGCAGATCCGCGAAGTGATCGAGCGGCTCGATCGCCAGCAGCCGATGATCTTCGTCGAAATGCTCATCGCCGAAGTCGCCCTCACCGACCAATTTGAAATGGGTACTGAACTCGGCTTGCAAGACTCACTGCTGTTCGATCGCAACAGTGCGACAGGTGGGACGCTGGGTAGTCCACCATTCAATATTCTCACCCCATTAACTACGACATCACCCGTCCGTCGAAATGCAAACGTTGCAGGTCAAGGAAGTAGCGGATTTTCCCTTGGTAGAACGTCAGACTTGGGTTACGGAGGATTAGTACTCGCTGCGAGCAGCGAGTCGGTCGGCCTCCTTTTCCGAATGCTTCAAGACGCGAACCGAGCTCAAGTGCTTGCTCGGCCAACGTTGACCACGATCGACAACAATATCTCGGTCGTTAACGTCGGGAAGTCGGTTCCGACCCTCGGTAACTCCACCAATACGGTTAGCGGAGTGACCCAAAGTGTTCAGTACATCAATACTGGTCTCACCATGCAAATCCAACCGCGTACCAATCAGGACGGTTTGATTAACATGATCGTGGCGATAAGCCGATCCAGTGTTTCGGATGCGGACTCTTTGACGATTGCCAACGGGGATCAGACCAGCACTACCCCGGCCTTCAATCAGACCTTGGCACAAACGCGAGTCACTGCTTACGACGGGCAGACCGTCGTCTTGGGTGGATTGATTACCAAAGAACGAGTGAGTAAATCTCGCCGCATTCCTTGGCTGGCGGATATTCCGATTGCTGGGGCTCTATTCCGATTCGATCGAGAGAGCGAAGCTCGCACCGAATTGCTCGTCGTCATGACTCCTCGTGTTATCAACTTCAATGACCCGAACAAGCTAGACATGATCAAACAAGTCGAATCGTCACGGATGAGTTGGTGTCTAGCCGATGTGCTTAATGTGTACAGCGACCAAGGACTCTCGGCTGGAAACGGACTATGGGGTCCTGCGACGTCGCCAGTGATCTATCCCGATGTGACTCCAACGGTTGATCGCGAAAACGACCCGAATTGCCAGCCAGGTGCGCCTAACTACATCCAACCGTCGGATTCCTACATCCAACCGTCGGATTCCTACATCCAACCGATGGAGGGTCAAATGCTCCTCGAGGATCCATCGCAATCGAACCCGCCGATGCGCATCGAAACCAATGGATTCAACTCGAGCCGCATGCAACCTCAGTCGATCCTGCAACTGGAATCGAACGATGGAAGTGGAGTGGTGAGTCCAACTCGACCCGTTCAGAACTCTTCATACACACCAGTCATTCCAAATGGGAATGCGCCCGTCGTTCAGACGAGCTACATCCCCGTCAACAAAGCGTTACCTCCTGCCGGCAGTACTGGTACCAACACAACTGCTCCACGACGGTAATTCACCCACCATCGGGTTTGTTTCGAAGATTGACAACGAGTCGTAGTCACCTTTTTCAAGTGAAAATCACCACCATGAATGCGAAGTACAAACAATTTCTTCTGTTGGTCGGACTGATCGCCGCATTACCGACACTTGGTTGCGCATCGTTGACCGGGGATACCAAGGGGAAGAAAAAGGATTCGCCGTGGTCTCTCTTCAAGAAGAAGGAATACCAAACCCCTCAAAGTATCAACGCGACGTGGACGCACGATATTTACACCGCAGAAGGAAAGCCACCCACTCGCGGATTTGGGGGACGGATCTACTTCTACAACGAACGGAGCCAAGCCATCCCGGTTGATGGAGAGTTAACCGTCTATGGATTCGACGACACATATCGAAGCCATGATGGAATGAGCATCGAATCGGCGGACAAAAGGTTCCGGTTCACACCTGAGCAGTTCACCACCCATTTCTCGGAGAGCCAACTGGGTGCGTCCTACAGCGTTTGGATACCATGGGATCCAGCCCCAGGCTACAAAAAGAAAATCATGTTGATCCCGACGTTCAAGACCAAAGAAGGGCGAGTCATCCGAGGGAATGCAGCGACTATGTTGCTACCAGGCCCACCGTCTGAGGAGGAGCAATTAGTCATCCAAGCTTCAGCAAAGAGAGCGGTCGGCCCCAACAGTCCGACAAATGCAGCCCCGATCCAACCACAGCCTAAAACAACAACAATTCCAGTCCCAGCACGTAGCTTGAAGCCCCAGCCCCACTTCTCTCCGGAGCAAGCGGCAGCGTACATCGAGCAAGCCACCAGAGGTGAGTTACCCGAAGCAGTTTCCAATGGAGTTCACATCCATGGGAATCATGATGCGGTCTTGCAAGCGGCTAGCATGGCTCATGCAGTGGTTCCCAGCACCACATCCACGGCACAGTCGCCTTTTCCGGGCGGCGAATCGGGGAGCGTCATTCAATCCAAAACCGTTCCTGCGACAGCGGTAGCAACGCCACTCCCAGGTTTCGCGATGGTAGGCAAGCAGCCACCCAACACCAAAGAATCAATGATAGGAACAGCCTTTACTGGTTCCGCATTGCCGGGATTTGCTCAAGGGTTGGCCCCTGCACCAGGAGTTCATTCCTCACCGAATCTACCCCCGGTTCCAGCTTCATCAGTCGTTCCATCATCTTCTTATCTTTTTCGGTAGCGACACTACCGCGAAGGACGACCGAACCGTTTTCATAACTGGCATTCACGTTCGGAAATTTTTGGGCTGCGGGCAGGTTGGTGAATCGGGATGTCGTTCGAGCGGCGAGATCGGCCGATCCTCTCGCGCTCATCTCAATCTCTGGCCGTACCGATGCGCGGATCGGTTTGCGGCCTTGGGCATTCCCGCCCATCATTCCCATCCCGAAGTTACCCGCACCAAATCCTCCCAGACCCATTCCTCCCCGGCCCAGTCCACCAACACCGCCGAGGCCCATGCCTCCCATTCCGCCCATGTTCATTCCGCCGGCGCCCATGCCACCTTGGTTCGCTGCGCCGCCGCTAAACGCGTTGCTTCCAAAGGCGCTACCTGACACACCTGTTCCAAACGCAGTGCCACCCGCGCCACCCGCTGCGGTGATCGGTTGCGTATTCAAATTCTGCAGGATCATCTGCCCAGTGACACCGGGTCCACCGAATGTCCCAGGGTAGTTCGAGGTGTTCATGCCAGCACCACCCATGCTGGTCCCACCCAACCCACCTGTTAGACCACCGGTCATGCCGCCCGTCATCCCACCAGTCGTCCCACCGGTCATCCCGCCTGCACCACCGATACCTGGAGTGCTTGAGATGCCTCCAACGGTCGGGGAGGCAGACACCTGCGCAGATGCCATTTGCGGAACACTGGCAAAGACCGAAGCGACCGAGAGTCCAACCGTGATGAGTCTGCGATTCATAGCCGAATGTTCCGTGGGATAGTTGCCTAGCGAGAATACATGCAATGATGCTTCCAACCCGCTGGAGAGTCCAAGGTATCGCCGACACGGGCCAGCGTCCCAAAACTTACGAAACCATTATTGGAGCACCGAAGGCCTCCCGACAATGATTGCGTCCGGATTCTCATGCGATTTCTATAGCGATTTTTCCGTCCGCTCTAGGTGTATCGAATCATCCTCGAAGTGCGCTGCAGACTAGCTCCTCGAGGTCCATTTGTTCCGTTTGTGACGTTTCCTCCCACCGAACCGAGGATGCCAACAACTCCGGTTATCCGCCAGCCAACGCCTAAGCTCCCCAAATGGGATGGCGGGAAGACCTGCAACTCGGCTCTGCCTACACCCCAGTTCGGCTTAGCTCGCTTTTCGCCGATGAAATGCCCGTTATAATGCGGCCTTACCCAGGTACGCAGCCAGGGAGTTCGCACTAGTTGCAGGAATGTTATCATCACCTCATCGATGCCCTCAGAGCCAAAATCTCGAACTGGTTCGTCGGCCACTTCTCTCGGTACGGAATCCCCTAGCGGCGGTCAATCTGGCGATAACACCGCGAAAAGTGATGGCTTGGATGCGTTTCTCGAGCGTTGGAAAACGGTCGCTAGCGACGTCGAAGGGACCTTGATCTCGGCCATCGATCGATTGGGGGATGACTGTCCCGCCCGTTTGAGGGAGGCGATTTCCTACTCCCTGCTAGCCCCTGGAAAACGACTTCGCCCAATCCTTTGCGTGTTCGCTTGCGAAGCTGTCGGCGGCGACGCGCACGCTGCACTAGGCCCCGCTGCTGCGTTGGAAATGATCCACTGCTACTCGTTGATCCATGATGATCTGCCCGCCATGGACGACGACGAATTACGTCGAGGCCGGCCGACGTGCCATATCCAATTCGACGAAGCCACCGCCATTTTGGCCGGAGATGCTTTGCAACCCTTGGCTTTTGAGACCATTTTGCGGAGCCCACTCCCACCGCAGGCAGCCGCCGAATCCTGTTTGGCATTGGCTGAGGCTGCGGGTAGCGAAGGGATGGTCGGGGGTCAAATGGACGATTTGCTCGCGGAAAAGCGGGACACGGCCACCATGGCTTTGGACGAACAAAAGCGTTGGCTGGATGCCATCCACCGCCGGAAAACTGGGGCGATGATCGCGGCTTCGGTCCTGATGGGGGGAATTGCCGGCGGAGCCACTCCGCAGCAGCGTACCGCCCTCGGTTTGTATGGCCGCGCAATCGGAATAGCTTTCCAAATTGTCGACGACCTACTAGACGTGGAAAGTACGGCGGAGAACACTGGAAAGGCAACGGGAAAAGACAGTGTTCGGGGAAAACTAACCTTTCCGACCGTCTATGGTATTCCAGCAAGTCGCGAACAAGCCCGACAGTGGGTGTCCCAAGCGATCGATGCTGTGGAACCATTCGGTGAAGCCGCATTCCCACTGAAGAGGCTCGCGCAATACATCCTGGATCGGAGTAACTGATGGCGATGCATGAAATGCTTTCCAAATTGGATCCGGCAAAATCGCTCCAGTCGACGTCGGTCGAAGATTTGGAAAAACTCGGTTCGGAGATCCGAGATGTACTCTGCAATCTTCTTGCGACTCGCACCGCCCACTTCGCTTCGAACCTAGGCGTGGTCGAACTCTGCTTGGCCCTCCACAGTGTCTTTGACTTTCGCAAGGACAGACTGATTTGGGACACAGGCCATCAAATCTATCCGCACAAATTGATCACTGGGCGGTACGCGGAGTTCAAGACCATCCGAGAACGAGGTGGTCTCATGGGATACCCCAACCCACACGAGAGCGATTACGATCTGTTCATGACCGGTCACGCTGGCTGCTCGGTATCCACGGCCCTCGGACTCAAGTCGGGTGATGACTTGATGGACCAAGGCAACCGCAAAAGTATCGCGGTCATCGGTGATGGTGCGTTCCCATCGGGCATTGTCTTCGAAGCGATGAACAACGCGGGCGAACTGAATAAAGACCTAATCGTCGTCCTCAACGACAACAAGATGTCAATCTGCCCTCGCGTCGGAGCTCTTGCCAATTACTTGGACCGACTCCGAACCAATCCGTTCTACACCGGATTCAAGAGCGAGGTGGTCAAGGTCCTCAACAAGCTCCCTGTCTTTGGCGATCCTACAGAGCGGTTATTGGCTCAGATCAAAGAAGGGGTCAAGGCAGGGATGGTCGGCGGAATGCTCTTTGAAGAGTTCGGGTTCCGCTACATCGGCCCCATCGATGGGCACGATATTCGTTTGATGCGAAAATACTTGGAGATGGTTCGCGACCAAAAGGGACCGACCTTGCTCCACGTCGTCACCGAGAAAGGTCGAGGCTACAAACCTGCAGAAGAAAATCCCGTTTACTTTCATACCCCTCCAGCCTTCGAAGATGAAGACGGCAGCCCGCGCGTCCTTAGCATCGGTGAAAAGCCCGCTTTCACGAACTATGCTCGCGACGCGATCGCCAATCAAATGCGGCGCGACTCGAAGGTCACCATCATGACCGCGGCCATGTGCCAAGGGAACAAGCTCGAGCCAGTCCGGGACGAGTTCCCAGATAGGTTTTTCGATGTCGGGATATGTGAGTCCCACGCGGTGGCGTTTGCTGCCGGTCAAGCCAAAGTCGGATTGCGACCGATCGTCGCGATTTATAGTACGTTCATGCAACGCTCCTACGATCAGATCTTCCAAGAAGTCGCGCTGCAGAATCTGCCGGTGACGATGATGCTCGACCGAGCTGGCCTGACTGGTCCTGATGGCCCCACGCACCACGGTGTGTTCGACATCGGTTACATGCGCGTCTTCCCAAACATCGTGATGATGGCCCCTGGAGATTCGACCGAAGTTGAACCGATGCTCGAGTTCTCGCTCAAGTATCCCGGCCCATGCTCGATCCGCTATCCGAAGACCAGCGCCCTCGCGTTCGAGCGGCCTGCTCAGAAGATCGAGCTCGGCAAATCCGAAGTGGTACGGCGCGGCACAGACGGGGCGATCGTAGCTATCGGGGCAATGCTCCAACAAGCGTTGGCAGCCGCGGATTTGCTCGCCAGCGAAGGAATCTCGGTCACTGTTGTGAATGCGCGGTTCATCAAGCCGCTCGATGTGGAACTGCTAGGACAACTCTTCGAAGAATCTCGATTCATCGTTACCGTCGAAGAAGGGGCCCTCATGGGAGGCTTTGGTTCGGCCGTGCTCGAGGCTGCCTGCCATCACGGCTGGGACACCCGCATCTTGCGTACCCTCGGATTGCCTGACCGGTTTATCGAGCATGGCGAACGAGGAGAGTTGCTGCACGAGTTGGGATTGGATCCTCAAGGAATCGCACACACCTGCCGTGAACTGGCTCAAAATTTCGCCGGCTCGCAAGCGGCGGGAGTGTAACGCGTGAGCTCGCAACCCGGATGGATTCGTAGCGGTAGAGCAAGGCCTCGGGTGGTTGTACTGGCCGCTCCGAATCGCCCTCGCGTCGAATCCGAGTTGCCCGCGATTCTCGAGCACATCCGCAAAAGCGCTGACGTCGTTGCTGTTGATACCAAATTTTCCCATCGGTTCGATGCATGCGAATCCGATCTCGTTGTGGTACTTGGAGGTGACGGTTCGATCCTCCAGTCCGCCCGCCAAATGGGACGCAACCAACGCCCTGTGCTCGGCGTGAACCTGGGACGATTGGGATTCCTCGCAGCGATCCCTCCCGACCAATTTGTCGATGTGTGGCCCAACGTGTGCCGAGGTGAGTACCCGATTACCAGCCACTTAATGCTCCAATGCCGAGTACTACAAAACAATAAGGAACTGCACTCGATCATCGGGCTTAACGAAGCGGCCGTACTGGGTGGCCCTCCCTACGCGATGATGTACATCGATCTCCACATCGATGGTGTCTTGGCAACCACCTACGCTTGCGATGGATTGATCATCAGCACGCCGATCGGCTCAACGGCGCATAATCTTTCAGCTGGCGGCCCAATCCTGAGACGCAACTTACAAGCCTTCGTCATTAGTCCGATCAGCCCGCATACGCTCACCATGCGCCCCGTCGTGGATACTGCGGATCGCGTGTTTGATCTAAAATTGCAAGGATCAAAGCTGCCGGGCGAACACCCCACGGCGAGTGTGGTGGTGGATGGACGGATCGTGTGCCGACTGGAATCCGATTACACGGTCCGCATCGCCAGGGCGAAAGACAAATTCCAACTGATCAGCGTCCCGGGGCACGACGACTATGAAGCGCTTCGGACGAAGCTAGGCTGGAGCGGAAAACCTCGTCCCGCCGAATAAGTCCCCCCACTGAATCGAACAGCCCGCATTCGAATCCAGTAAACCCTTTCTAGTAACGCCTTTCAACTGCCTTTCAAGTTTTCGACACTGAAAAATATCCGACGTCATGGAACATGGTTTTATTGCTTGGGCCAAGCAACGAGCAGCTCGATTGCCCAACGTCCAATTGGGGATAGGTGACGATTGCGCGTTGCTTGCTCCCACAGGCGAAGACATAGTCGTGACCACGGATTCGCTCTGCGATGGTACTCATTTTGTGCTGAGCGAATGCGGACCGAAAGCGGTCGGACACAAACTGGTTTCTGTGAATTTGAGCGATCTAGCTTCGATGGCGGCCGAGCCCATCGCAGTCTTTTTATCCCTATGCCTCCCACGTCATCATTCCGGTGAAATCGGGGCCGAAATTTTCGAGGGCGTGTGCGAATCGTGCGAGCGGCATCGAGTAGCGATCGCAGGGGGGGACACCAACGTATGGGATGGACCGCTGGTGGTTCACATGACCGCGATCGGAAAAGCACCCGTCGGCGGATGCTGGTTGCGAAGCGGGGCCTCGGTCGGGGACGCGATCGTGGTTACTGGGAAACTGGGAGGGAGCATTCGCGGCAAACATCTGACGTTTGAGCCTAGGCTGAGCCTGGCAAAGAAACTTCATGCCTTGGGAATCGTTCGTGGTTCGACCGATATCAGCGATGGGCTCGGGATTGATTTACTCAACATGACCGTCGCGAGCAAATGCGGTGCGGAGGTCGATTTGGACAGGATTCCGATTAGTGACGATGCGATCACACTCTCTGAGTCCACGGGGCGTCCCCCGTTAGAACACGCGATCGGGGATGGCGAAGATTTCGAACTGCTGCTTGCAGTCTCGCGGGATCGTCTCGAAGAACTACCGTCGCAAATCGATGGCGTACCGCTGACTACCATCGGCACTTTCGTATCACGCACCGGACTATGGTCAAAGACACGTTCCGGGATCGCGCAGATGCAACCCAAAGGCTACGTCCACGGCTAACACGACAGCGATCATCCTGTGAGCGGCAACGCGGTAGCGGCCGGTTCCACGCAGTAACATCCATCATCATCGTTGCACCGCTCCTGTGAGCGGCAACGCGCTAGCGGCCGGTTCCACGCAGTAACATCCATCATCATCGTTGCACCGCTCCTGTGAGCGGCAACGCGCTAGCGGCCGGTTCCACGCAGTAACATCCATCATCATCGTTGCACCGCTCCTGTGAGCGGCAACGCGCTAGCGGCCGGTTCCACGCAGTAACATCCATCATCATCGTTGCACCGCTCCTGTGAGCAGCAACGCGCTAGC
>VGZN01000084.1 GCA_016872635.1 Planctomycetota bacterium
GGAAAAGGGCGTGCACAAAGCGACTCGGCATAATCGTTATGCGTTCGAAGTTAGCCCTTTGGCGACCAAGACTCAGATCAAGGATGCGATCGAAGAGTTGTTCAACGTGAAGGTGATCGCGATCGCGACACAAAATCGTTTGGGCAAATCTCGTCGGTATCGCGCGAAGGCAGGTGTGACCAAGGCGTGGAAGAAGGCGATTGTGAAGCTCAGCAGTGAGCACAAGATCGATTTCTTCTAATCGGTGGGTCCAACGTTTCACAGAGATATAAAATCATGGGAATTCGAGTATACAAGCCGACATCGCCGGGACGCCGAAATTCGTCCGTAAGCGACTTTGCTGAGTTGACGCCAGGTGCAACACCCGAGAAGTCGTTGCTCAAGCGGTACAAGCGCAAGGGTGGTCGGAACAATCAGGGTTTCATCACGTCGCGACACCGCGGTGGTGGACACAAGCGGATGTATCGGATCATTGATTTCCGTCGGACTAAGGACGGGATCGATGCCAAGGTTGATTCGGTACAGTATGATCCAAACCGAAGTGCTCGCATTGCGTTGTTGGTGTATGCCGACGGTGAGAAGCGTTACATTTTGGCGACTGACAAAATGAAGGCGGGTGATGTTCTGCAAAACGGTCCGGATGCGGCTCCGACGTTGGGCAACTGCCTTCCGTTGAAAAATATTCCAGCGGGTGTCGAGGTCTGCTGCATCGAGATGACGCCAGGACGCGGCGCTGCGCTATGTCGGTCCGCTGGTTCCTCTGCGGTTCTGATGGCTCGTGAAGGCGGTTGGGCGCAGTTGCAATTGCCGAGCGGTGAAGTTCGACGGGTCCCGAGCCAAGGTCGAGCGACGATTGGTAAGATGAGCAATACCGACCACGATGCGGTACGGATTGGCAAGGCCGGTCGAAATCGTTGGAAGGGTTGGAGACCTCACGTTCGTGGAACTGCGATGAATCCGCACGATCACCCGCACGGTGGTGGTGAAGGTCGAACCAAGGGTGGACGGCATCCGGTCAGTCCGACTGGCAAGTTGGCCAAGGGTGGATTCACCCGCCGCCGCCGAAAGCCGAGCAACGCCTCGATCATTCGACGACGCAAGTCGGTTCGTTATGGTCAGTTGAAGTTGCGTTAAGAGTCAAATTTTGTTTTTGGGAACCAAGTTGTTCAGATTCGAGACAAGGTCTGAGTAAGGCGATTTAGACGATGGGACGTTCGACGAAAAAGGGTCCGTATGTGGATCCAAAGCTGTTTGCTAAGCTGATCAAGGCTCGGGAAACCAACAGCTCACAAGCGATCACGACCTGGGCGCGACGTTGCACGATTGTGCCTGAGTTCGTAGGCGCGACGTTTATGGTTCACAATGGGAAAGCACACATCAAGGTCTTCGTGACTGAGGATATGGTTGGGCACAAGCTCGGTGAGTTTGCTCCGACCAGAACCTTCCGTGGTCACGGCGGCAAGGGTGGCAAGAAGTAATTGATGCGAGAACAGGGATAGACCATGTCTTACCGGGCAGTACACAGACACGCGAGAATCAGCGCCAGGAAGGTTCGTCCTTTGGCGAACCTGGTCCGCGGCAAGTTCGCAGACGAAGCGTTGGAGATTTTGAGATTCCAGCCGCATCGTGGTGCGAGGATGTTGGAGAAAGTGATCAAGAGTGCGATCGGTAGTGCTCAGGACACGGATCAGAATGGCGGTCGTTCCTACAACACGGAAGAATTGGTTGTGGTCGATGCCAGGATTGATGGTGGGCCGATGTTCAAGCGGTTCCAACCACGATCGCGTGGACAAGCGTTCACGATCCTGAAGCGTACTAGTCACATTTCGGTAGAACTCAAGCGGTTGGAAGAACTGTAGGAAGAACTGAATTATGGGACAGAAGGTAAATCCTGTTGGCTTCCGAACCGGCATCGTTATGGGCTGGAAGAGCCGTTGGTATGCGAGCAAGAAGGAGTTCGCGGAACTGTTGGTGGAAGACCAAAAGATCCGTAACTTCATCAAGAACCATCCAACCAAGGCCTCGTATCGGGAAGCTGGTATCGATCGGATTGAAGTAGAACGAACACGCGACGAGGTTCGGCTGTTCGTCTATGTTGCGAAGCCCGGTTTGATCATTGGGAAAAAAGGTACAGAGATCGAAGTGCTTCAGGAAGAACTGCAGAACTTGATCGGGCGACGGGTCAATTTGAAGGTGGAAGAGGTCTACCGACCTGAAATCCAAGGGCAGTTGATCGCAGAAGACATTGCAAAGCAGTTGGCGAAGCGGGCAAGTTTCCGTCGTACCATGAAGAGGTCCATCGAGACCGCTATGGATGCGGGAGCGAAGGGAATCAAGATTCAGTTGTCGGGGCGACTCGGTGGTGCTGAAATGGCTCGTTGCGAGAAAGCGAACGCAGGTGCGTTGCCGCTGAGCACGATCCAAGCAAAGATCAGTTACGGTTTCGCTGAAGCTGCGACCCCTCAGGGGAATATCGGAGTTCAGGTTTGGGTAAATCAAGGTTCGTACGCGGGAGATTCAAACGATGGCGCTGATGCCCAAGCGGGTCAAGCACCGAAAAAGCCAAAGAGGACGTATAAAAGGTAATGCGACTCGCGGCAACAAAGTCGTTTTCGGTGACTGGGGTCTTCAATGCCTTCAAGGCGGTTGGATCCGAGCCCAGACGATTGAAGCCGGTCGGATCGCAGCTAATCAATACGTTCGTGGTGAAGGACGGTTGTATATTCGAGTTTTCCCGGACAAGCCGGTGTCTTCGAAACCTTTGGAAACCCGGATGGGTAAGGGTAAAGGAGAGCCAGAGTACTGGGTGGCAGTGGTTCGTCCAGGGACAGTCCTGTACGAGCTGAGTGGAGTATCCGAACAGCAGGCCAAGGTTTGTTTTGCCCGGCTCGCCGCGAAGATGCCGGTTCAAGTCCGATTGGTCCGACGCCGACCAGCGTAACCGCTGGGCAAGAGCATCGGTAGGAATTGCTAAAGATTCAAATTGCGATCTTTGCGATTCAGATGAGGGACATGGCGAAGGAGCCGCGGTTGTGTGTGGCCTTCGTTGGATGGAAACGGGATGGTTTCCCTTAGATGGGCCTGAAGGAGAGATCCGGAGGGCTCGGGATTAAATGTACAAAACAGGGTGGAGCGATAGTTCTTCCCGAGAAGTCGGTTTAGAGGTTGAGAGACAGATGAAGGCATCCGAACTGCGTGAGATGAGTGACGAGCAATTGGATCTGACTGCGGTGGAAGCTGCGGAGACCATGTTCCGATTGCGTTTGCAATCCCAGACCGATCGCGTTGATGTTCCGAGTCAGACTCGAAAGAACCGTCGATTGATCGCTCGTGTTCGCACGATTCAAACAGAACGAGCGAAGGCGAACAAGGGTTAAGAGGCGAAGAGAAAGAATTATGGCACGTCGAATTTTGATTGGAGTCGTCAAGAGCGATCGGATGAACAAGTCGCGTCGAGTTGAGATCGAGCGATTCGTGCGTCACCCGAAGTATTCGAAGATCGTACGACGCAAGACCGTCTGCCATGTGCATGACGAAGCGAACGAATCCAAGGTTGGAGACAAGGTTGAGATCGAAGAGTCTCGGCCGATATCCAAGCTAAAACGATGGCGATTGGTGCGGGTCGTCGAGAAAAATCGCCAAGTGGACTTGGCGACTCTCCGAGGGGAAGCGTCAGCCAGTTAAGGTGGACTGCGAGCGATTCGCAGTAAGCGACTGAAGGGCATCGAAGGACACGGTTTGAAAGTTTCAACAAATGATTCAACAAGAAACGCGATTGCAAGTTGCGGATAACACGGGTGCACGAGAGGTGATGTGCATCAAGGTGTTGGGTGGAACGCGACGCCGTTACGCTGGGTTGGGTGATGTCATCATCTGCTCGGTTAAGAGTGTCATTCCTGGCAGCGAAATTAAGAAAAAGGCCGTTGTGCGTGGTGTTATTGTGCGTACGGCCCAACCGACTCGACGCGCGGACGGTAGCTATGTGCGATTCGACAGCAATGCCGTGGTTTTGGTCGACAAGGACGATAATCCCCGCGGCACCCGTATCTTCGGTGCGGTTGCTCGAGAGTTGCGAGAGAAGAGTTTTACTAAGATCGTGTCGTTGGCGAGTGAGGTTGTGTGATGTTGATTAAGGTTGACGACATCGTCGAAGTCATTTCTGGCCGAGATAAAGGCCAGCGGGGTAAAGTCCTCGTCGTGGATCGCGAAAAGGGTCGCGTGGTTGTTGAGGGCTTGAACAAAGTCTACAAGCACGTGAAGCGTTCGCAACGGAATCCGCAAGGTGGTCGTTTGTCCAAGGAAGCTGCGATGAGCGTTTCCAAAGTGATGTTGGTGTGCCCATCGACGGGCAAGCCGACGCGGGTAGGAGTTCGCTATTTGCCCGATGGATCCAAGGAGCGATACAGTAAGCGTTCTGGGACGACCATCAGCAAAGTGGCCCCAGGTCGTAAGTTTGACGCCAAGTAAATCAAAGTCGCCCACGATGGTGGGGTGATTCAATCGAAGATGAACAACTCGTCCGTGGTGGCAGGAGTTGATCGTCCAAAAAACTAAAGAAACCAACAACATAGAACATTGGGCCGCGGGGCTCGAAACGTATGGCACCTCGACTACAACAATTTTACGCAGATAACATTCAGAATCAGCTCGGAGAAGAGCTGGGGATCAAGAATGTGCTCGCCATTCCCAAGATTGAGAAGATCTCGGTCAACATGGGGGTTGGTGAGGCAATGCAAGACAAGAAGTTTTTGGAGCTCGCCGCGGAAGCGATGGGTGAAATCACTGGTCAGAAGCCAGTGTTGACGCTTGCCCGAAATTCCATTGCGGGTTTCAAACTTCGTGAGGGCGTTGCGATTGGTTGCAAAGTGACGTTGCGTGGCGAGCGAATGTATGAGTTCCTAGACCGACTCATCAGCATCGTGCTACCACGGGTTCGTGACTTCCGCGGGGTAAGCCGTACTGCATTTGACGGGCATGGCAATTACTCGATGGGTCTGAACGAATGGTTGGTGTTCCCTGAATTGAACAATGACAAGTTCGCGAAG
The DNA here is from genome assembly GCA_016872635.1 of Planctomycetota bacterium. Taxonomy (GTDB): domain Bacteria; phylum Planctomycetota; class Planctomycetia; order Pirellulales; family Pirellulaceae; genus JBKCUI01. The sequence goes on from VGZN01000084.1 coordinate 5,046, forward strand.
GCACAGGGGTTGAATATTACGATCGTGACCACTGCTCGTTCTAACGATCATGGTCGGCGGTTGTTGGAGATGTTCGGAATGCCGTTTCGAGCACCCAAGAAGAAGACGGCGTAACGTATTTTTGTACAGACAAACAAGTTCCTAGTTTTGATTGGAAGATTGACCAGTGGCAAGCAAAAGCAAGATCGCCAAAGCGAATCGCGAGCCTAAGTTTTCGACTCGTCGTGAGAACCGTTGCAAGCTTTGCGGACGGCCGCGAGCGGTGTATCGCAAGTTTGGGATTTGTCGGATCTGTTTTCGGCAGTTGGCTGATAAAGGTCTGATTCCTGGCGTTCGAAAAGCAAGCTGGTAAGGTGCGGGGCATATAAAAGATGAATATTGACCCAGTTTCTGACATGTTGACCCGTATTCGTAATGCTATCCGCATCGAGCGTCCCTTTGTGGATGTCCCAGTGTCGGGATTGCGAAAGAGTGTCGCCGACGTACTCAAGCGAGAAGGCTACATCTGGGATTACGCCGAAGTTGAAGGCGAACCAGCGAAGATGTTGCGGATCGAGTTGAAGTACGGCCCGAATGGCGAAAAGATCATTCAGACGATTAAGCGGATCAGCAGGCCGGGTCGTCGGGTATACGCCAAGTGCGGTGACCTTAAGCCGGTGCTGAACGGGATGGGGATTTCGATTGTAAGCACCTCTAAGGGGGTTTACAGCGATCGTGAAGCTCGTCAGCACAAGCTGGGTGGTGAAGTGTTGGCAGAGGTTTGCTAGTTCCGGGAAGCATCTGTTCCGGGACGTATCTCGGTACGCGAGGCTTGTAGGAGGCTCCGCCGGAACTCGGTTGAGCCGGAAACCAGGATAAACAACGGAAGACTAGGCGATTAACATCGCTTACTACATTCCAGATAGGTGATAGTAAAGATGTCAAGAGTTGGAAAAAAGCCGATTCCCGTTTTGGATGGCGTGAAAGTCGCTGTAGATGGGTTGACGGTGAACGTGGAAGGCCCCAAGGGCAAGCTGAGCTTCACGCATCGCGAAGAGGTCAAAGTGACTTTGGAGGATGGTGGCAAGTCGGTTCTCGTGTCTCGCGATAACGAAGATCGAGATTCCCGCGCGTTCCATGGTTTGACCCGCGCCTTGATCAATAATATGATCTTGGGTGTCAAGAATGGGTACGAGAAGAAATTGGAAGTGGTCGGGGTCGGCTATGTCGTGTCGATCAAGGGAAAGGCGTTGAATTTGCGAGTTGGTTTTGCCAATGAGTTGCAAGTTCCCATTCCCGAGGGATTGAATGTTGTTTGCCCAGATCAGACGCACATCAATGTGTCGGGTTGTGACAAGCAGGCAGTCGGTCAGTTTGCTGCCCATGTTCGATCGTTGAGGAAACCTGAGCCATACAAGGGCAAGGGGATTCGTTACGCGGGCGAGCAGGTCAAGCTCAAGCCGGGCAAGAGTGCGACCTAATGGTTGTCTGCTTGTGGGTTTTGGTTGGTTTTGCGTTCAAGGTTTGGGTTTTAGTCAGAGGTTTCAAACGTGGACATTCGCAAGGTTGTCGATGGTCAGCGAGAACGCCGTGCATATCGCGTTCGCAAGCGAGTTCGGGGTACATCCGAGCGACCGAGGTTGTGCGTGTATCGCTCACTGCAGAATTTCGGCTGCCAAGTGATCGATGACGAGGCGGGGAAGACTATCGTGTCGGTCTCGTCGGCGGAGAAAGCACTCAAGGGTCAAGTCGGTTACGGCGGGAACTGTGACGCGGCGGCAAAGCTCGGCAAAATCCTAGCGGAGCGGGCTATCCAGGCAGGGATCAAGTCGGTGTCGTTTGACCGAGGACCATACAAGTATCACGGTCGCGTAGCAGCGTTCGCGGACGCGGCTCGTGAAGCTGGGTTGGAATTCTAAGACGGGGAGTTAGCAATAGCGTGGCAAGTAATAACACGGAAAACAGTCAAGGCGATTCCCAGATCGATCGCGTCCTGAAGATCAAGCGATGTGCGGCAGTGGTCAAGGGTGGCCGTCGTTTCAGCTTCGCGGCTTTGGTCGTGGTCGGTGACGGGCGTGGCAAGGTCGGTTATGGATACGGCAAAGCGAACGAAGTTCCCCCGAGCGTTGCTAAGGCTCAGAAGGCGGCGGGACGGGCGATGATCCACGTTCCGATCGTCAATGGAACCATCCCCCACAAGGTGACTGGCCGATTTGGTGCAGCGCACGTTTTGTTGATGCCAGCTAGCCCAGGTACTGGTATTATCGCAGGCCAAGCAGTCCGAGCGGTTTGTGAAGCCCTCGGTATTCAAGATATTTTGACCAAGAGTTTTCGGTCAAACAATCCAACGGTTTTGATCAAAGCGACCTTCGACGCGTTGGCTCAATTGAGAACACGCGAGGATGTTGAACGTTTGCGGGGTGTGAATTTGTCATGAACTTGGAAGAAGTCAACGAAGGTATTCTCAAGAACCGTCCTCGCAAGCGAATCGGTCGCGGGGTTGGAAGCAAGACGGGTAAGACGTCGGGTCGTGGTCGCGACGGACACAAGTCGCGAAGCGGTTACAGCCGTCACCCTATGTTCACCGGTAGCGATACACCGATCTACATGCGAACTCCGAAGCGTGGATTCCATAATCGTTTCGCAGTCAATGTGGTTGGGATCAACGTCGGGGCGATCGATGCTGCGTTCAACGCTGGCGATGAAGTCACACCGTCAGCGATCCGCGACAAAGGACTCGTTCGCCTCCGGTTCGATGAGCTCAAGATCCTCGGGAACGGAGAAGTCACAAAGAAACTGAATTTCGTCGTGACCCGTATCAGCGAGTCAGCGAGGCAAAAGATCGAAGCTGCTGGCGGTACCGTGAAAATCCTCGCTGCCAAGCGGACACCGAAGCAACGTGTCGCTGACTTGAAGGCGAAGTCGTAGTGGTTGCAGTGCTCCCGGATGGGGGGCACGCGATCGGGTTGAAATTATACCAAGTCCCGCAACGAGGCGGGTTTGGTCTAGGCACAATGCCTGAGAGTGGAAACAATGATGGCTGACGCCGCAGCGATTGCGTCGTCAGCCATTTTCATTTAGATCCAAGACGAGTGTTGAGTTCGATAGGACGTTCGAAACATGTTAGAAAAATTGAGGATAGTTTTCTCGATCCCGGAACTGCGCCAAAAGATCCTTTTGACGCTATTCCTACTGGCGGTTTACCGAATCGGTTACCACGTTCGACTGCCCGTTTTGGATTCGGATTTGGCCGTGACCGGCGAGTTGAAAAACTTTATGGACAAAGTGGCCGTTTTCTCCGCCACGGATTTGCGAAGTTTGACCATCTTCGGTTTGGGCCTCGCCCCCTACATCTCCGCGTCGATTATTTTTCAGTTGCTCGGTACGGTTTGGAAGCCGATTGAGGATCTTCGCAAAGAAGGTGCCTCGGGCCGTAAAAAGATCAATGAGTACACTAGGTACCTGACGGTGATTATTTGCGTCCTGCAAAGCTGGGTCTATCTGAGTTTTACCGTCAATGGTCCACTTGACGCACCGGTGTCGTCGCAGTTCTTTGGGAACAACTCGTCCAGCCTTTCCTTGGGTTGGCAGGTAACTTCGGTTGCGATCATGACCGCCGGGTCGATGTTTTTGATGTGGTTGGGTGAGCAGATCGATGAGTATGGAATCGGTAACGGGATTTCGCTCCTCATCATGGCTGGTATTTTGGCGCAAATGCCTAAAGCCTTGTGGGATCTACGCCAGAACGTTTCTACCTCGTTGAGCGGAAGCGGAGGAACCACAATTGGACCTGACGTGCTCGTGGTCCTCGCTGGATTGTTCATCGCAGTGGTTTTTGGCGTGGTCTTCATTACGATGGCGCAGCGAAGGATTCAAATGCAGAGCGCCAAGCACGTTCGGGGCCGCCGAGTGTTTGGTGGAACCAAGCAGTTCCTTCCTTTGAAGATCAATCAGTCGGGCGTTATGCCGATCATTTTTGCGAGTAGCTTCTTGATGATCCCTGGAATGATCTTCGGGTTGTTGGCTTCATCTTTCGCAGGAAGCGCGGGATTCGGTGGCTATGTCTCGAGCATTTGCCAGCAGTTGTCCGCCATGTTCAATTCAGGCTCGTCGTTCACTTATAATGTGCTCTACATCCTCCTGATTTTCTTCTTCTGTTTCTTTTGGACGTCGATCATGTTCAATCCCAAGGAAATGGCGCAGAATCTCCAGGATTCCGGAGCATTCATCCCTGGATACCGCCCCGGTAAGCGAACGGCCGATTACTTGGAGAAGGTCATGGTTCGGATTACCTATGTCGGTGCCGCGTTCTTGGCGATCATCGCAATTGTTCCAACCATTATTACTTCGCAGTTTGGAGTTTCGTTCACAGTGGCTGCGTTCTACGGTGGTACCGGACTTTTGATCGCGGTGAGCGTGGCCTTCGATTTGATTCAAAAAATCGATAGTCACCTGTTGATGAGAAACTACAAGGGACTTTTGGAGTCCTAGTTTCAGTTGCTTATTTTTCGGGACATGTGGCCATTGAGGCCCACGGGGGGATCTGTCCGAGCTAACCACCTTTGAACTTGCGAGATACTAAGTCGCTAGGATTCAGAGGTGCATCTGCCGGAATGGAAGGTTTCTGTTATAACATGGAGCCTTGCGTTCGTTAGGGACGTGGTTAGCGTGTCAGGTCGCGAATGTGGCTCAATGCCATCCACGGCCAGATATGTAGAAGCATTCATAGCGGCTAGGATAGATTCGGACTCCCCTTATTTGGCTCTCGCTTAGCCACCCTCCTATACGATCATCGATCGTTGTTCCAACACTTCACGAATATCTCATCGGAAAGGGCCGCAATCATGTTGATCGTGTTTATTGGCCCACCTGGAGCTGGTAAAGGAACGCAGTGTCGGCGGTTGGTGGATTCGCTGAGTATTCCGCACTTGTCCACAGGAGAGATGTTGCGAGCTGTGAAGCGGCAGGAGTCTGCATTGTCCCGATGGGTTGCGTCTTACATCGACGCGGGGAGATTAGCGCCTGATCACTTGGTAATGCGGATCGTAGCTCAAAAACTTCAAAGCGACGAATGCGCGAACGGAGCACTCTTTGACGGTTTTCCAAGGACTATCATACAAGCCCAGCTTTTGGATGACTACCTCACGGAGCATTTCAAGCCTCTCGATGTCGCATTGGAATTGCAGGTCGAGGAAGGAATACTAGTGGAGCGACTTTTAAAGCGTGCGCAGATCGATGGTCGGGCGGACGATAATTACGATACGATTCGGGAACGATTGCGAGTCTTCCGAGAGCAAACTTCTCCGTTGATCGAGTATTACGCGAAGCAAGGTAAGCTTGAGACCATCAATGGTGAGCAATCCGAAGAAGCGGTTTATGCGGAGATTGAGCGAGCGATCGCGAAGCACAAGCCTTCGACAAAAGTCTAACTATGCATTCCGGGCGTCGCCATCCTTGGGTTGAAGCGGTTTACCGTCTACCAGGTTTACCATCCACTAGGTTTACCGTCTACGAGGTTTATCTTGTCAGGTCTAAGCGAGACGTTCAAACCTAGAACACAAGGGCTTCGCCGAGTCGGTCTCGCTCGGCCTGAGTGATACGGTGCATGTCGTAGATCAGTTGGATATCGCAGCCTCTCTGCGCGACATCGCGACGCGCGAACATCCGTTGTTGTGTACTAACCATAACTTCAGGGGGGAGGCTGGCGACTTGTCCGAACAGCCGCGCGTAATTGACGAAGCTTGGAACGTTGCTGGTGACGAATCCGTACATCATGCTGCATACACCGATGACTTTACCGGTGAAGATACCGGTATTGATCGCTGTTTTGGAGTAATCCCCCATGATGCACCCTAAGAACTGCATCTGCGTGGCTGCCTTACCGTAGCTGTATTCCATGTTGACGGTACCGTAAGTGTTCTTCAAGTCGCTGTTGCAGGTTCCTGCACCCAAATTGATCCAGCTGCCGAGATAGCTATGCCCTAAAAATCCGTGGTGTTGTTTGTTGGTAAAGGGTTCCACGATCGACGCTTCGACTTCGCCGCCGATCTTCGTGGTATGGGCGAGTGTGACGCAATCCTTGATGGCGGAGTGCTCCAGGATTTTCGTTTTGGGTCCGATATAGATTGGTCCTCGCAAAAGCGTGTAGGGGCCAATCTGCGCGCCTCGTTCCACGATGATGGGACCTTTCCGGGTATCGGTGAGAACGTATTCACCGATTTGGGCCCCTTGGGCAACGAACACGCCGTCTTGGAGTTGGGTGAGCGAGTGGTTCTCGAGTCCTACACGGATGCGGAGTTCGAGGTTTTCTTCGATACAAGCCATGTTGCACGCGACAATTTCGTGCGGAAAAGCAAACGTTGTCAGTTTGGGAGCGTTGGTTTGCGTTGCGAAATCCTTGGCTGATTCCAGCAGTTGCGATAGGCCATCGAATCCAGCGAGTTGCAGATCTGAGTAGGACCAGGGTGGGTTGATGATCGCTGCAACGTAGTCTCTGTCGAGAATGGCAAGCGATTCATTAGGGTGTTCTCGGCCATGCTGGATCGCAGTTGCGATTCCTTCGCGTGTTGCCATCGATGGAGTCAGTCGTGCGTTGAGCATGACGGTTGGGCGTGTCGTCGCACTCTCATGAGCGACAGAATCGAGCGATTGCAGTAGAGGATGATCGATCCGTTGTTGCGACTCCAGGTGCGGGCGAACGATCGCATGGACTGGTGTATGAAGTTGTTCGACGAGATCAGCGAGTCGAAAGCTCCCGCAGTGGATATTGCACGCGATCCTGGCGTACGTGACTGGAGCCAATCGTTCGCACTGCGCATCCTCAAAAAGCACTATGGACATAAGGCGACTCGCAAACGCTTAGATGTGAATGGATGTGGAGGGGGTTGGAACATTCGGTCACTGTCGAGTAAAAGCATGATGCGAGTTAGGAGATGACCGGAATGCTCATCGCGTTTTGTGGGATACTGGTTCAAGCAGCCTTGGCCGAGTTCGGTTCGGACGCTTCAACGGGGAAGGGAATCGTTTGTTTCGTGGACGCCGCCTCTCGGGCCTTGCGTTCTCGCATCACGAGGCGCAATTCTTGGATGGCTCGGCGTTTTCTCACTTCAACCATTTTTTCTTGAAAATGATTCTTAAGCATCCCGTGCAACCGATCTCGAAGCAGAAAGACCAGCGAAAGCAAGCATTTGATGGCGATCAAGGATGCTATCGCGGAAACGGCGAGCGAGATCATGTTGTTTGTCATGGAACTACGCAGCCTTCTGAGATCGTTGAGCAGTGTTCATCAGGACATGACGAATACGGTCGAACTCTTCGATGCTCGTAAAGTGGATCGTAATTCGGCCACGACCTCGGCTGGTTTGGCTGATATCGACTCGTGTGCCCATCGATATCTTCAGATCGCGTTCCAGCGAAGCGAGCTGATCGGACTTTGAAGGTTTGCGACGAGGAACTGCCTTAAGGAATCCTTCTTCGGATGCGGCTGCATCGGCGACGGCTTCGGCAACGACCGCTTCGGTTTCCCGAACGCTCCAGCCCTCTTCGCGAATCCGCTGCATCGTGGCGACTTGCTCTTTGACGCTTCCCAAACTTAATAACGCCTTGGCGTGACCAGCGGTGATTTCTTCCCGTTGGATGGCATCGGTGATTTGTTCGGGTAGTTCCAGCAGACGCATCATGTTGGCGATGGTGCTGCGGTCGATCTTCAATCGCTTTGCCAGATCGTCTTGGGTGCACTGATGCTGGGTGAGATAGCGTTTGAACGACATCGCTTTTTCGACGGCGTTCAAGTCCTTGCGTTGAAGATTCTCGATAATCGCGAGCTCAGCGACCAACCGATCATCGGCTTGTCGAATTTCTGCACGGATCGTTGGTAGTCCAGCGCGTATGGTGGCGCGAAGGCGGCGTTCGCCACTGATGAGCTGATACCGTTCGCCGACCCGTCGGACCAAGATCGGCTGGAGCTGCTGATGTTCCTTGATGCTCTCGGCCAGCGATTGCAGTTCGGCATCGCTGAATTGGCGTCGGGGCTGGAACGGATTCGCATCGATTTGATCGACGGGGATCTGCAAGCTGAGTTCGTGCTCGGCGTTGGTGGTTTTCGGGGCCGTGTATTTATCCAACGGAATGGTGAAGGGACCCGTTTCCTCGTCCCGGTGAGCATGCGTCGATGTCGCTTCGCGCTGATGGGCTTCGTCAGTGAGGGTTCGAATGGTTTGGTTGCGTGTGATCGGATCCACTCCTCGCCCTGACGACATGCTAGCATTCGCTGCTGGACTGGCTGCGCTGGGTTCATTTGCATGAGCCGTGTTTGCAATGCTAGCGTTGTCCTGAGGGTTGGATTCTTCGATAGGAGTTCCCAGCAGTGCGGCGAGCCCGCGCCCGAGTCGTCGGTCTTTAGTCATGATTTAAAACCTCCATGCAGAGTTCGATATAGGCACGAGTCCCCCGCGAGCGCGGGGCGTAGGAAATTACCGGTTGTCCATGGCTAGGCGACTCGCAGATGGCAATATCGCGAGGGATAACTGTGTCGAAGACGATATCGCCGAAGAAATCGCGAACTTCGGAATCGACTTCG
>VGZN01000085.1 GCA_016872635.1 Planctomycetota bacterium
TGGAAAATCGCAGGCGCTAGCCGTTCTCCCCACGGCTCTCGATCTTCGAGGTATTGGTCGATTTGCTCGTAATTAAATCGGTGAGCATTTTTGATTACACTATTAAAAACGTTTGCATGGACCAAAACGCCATCGGGCGTGTATTCCATGAAAACCGTCTTCGCCAAGCGTTTGCGATCGGGCTGCAGTGAGGCTAGGTGATTGCTGATCGTTTCCGGCAACATCGGAATGACTCGATCTGGCAAGTAAACACTGTTGCCCCGCGATCTAGCCTCCTCGTCGAGCGGACTACCTGCGGGAACAAAGAATGAAACATCGGCGATGTGGACTTGGAGCTCCCAATTTCCTTTTTCATTCCTGCAAAGGGAAATCGCATCATCGAAGTCGCGAGCATCGACCGGGTCAATCGTCAGCGTTGGAACATCCGTGAGGTCCTTCCTGCCCTCCGGAATCGTGTTTTCGTCGAACCGATCAGCATGAGTTCGTGCATCTTCCAACACAGACTCGGGGAAATCCTCCGGTAGTCCGAATTGATAGACGACTGCCATCGTATCGACAGCGGGATTCTTGATACTACCTAGGATCTTGAGGATAACCGCTTCACCCGGTTGAAACTCATCCGGAAAGTGCACCAATTCGACAATCACTTTGTCGTTGGTCTCTAAGGGTAGTCCTCGGATATCTCCAACGCTGACTGGATGTTCCAGCTTTGCTCCGTCGAGCCAGACGAAGGATTTTCCATTTTCGATTTGAAACGTGCCAGTAAACTGCCGTCTTTTCCTGGAGACGATCTCGGTAACTTCGCCCTCGAGTCGACCTTGGCGATCAGGCCGCTTCAACTGAACACGTACGGTATCCCCATCCATCGTGTTCTTCTTTGCCCATTCAGGGATGAAGATATCTGGGAGTACGATACCGGTCCCACGAGGGATCTCGACAAACCCAAAGCTTCCCGATGGGGATGATCGAAAGATGCCAACAATTTCCTTTGGCAATTTACCAACTGTGGATACCTTGCTCGGATCGATGCGCTCCCGCGAATCGATCGCTTCGTCAGACACTGGATCTCGGTCGCCGTCATCCGAGGAATCAGCAGACTCGCTGTCACTAGGTGTGCTATCAGCAACCCCGCTGTTGTTGGATGCTGAGAACCGCTCCCGTTTTTGCTTCTGCTTCTTGGTAGGGACGGCTGCGGGAGTTCCCAGTTTATTGATGATATGGTTAGCACCGAAGAGCAAACGGCCCTCCTGGACCAATTTCCGGATTGTGCGCCGCAGTTCTCGATAATCCTCGTCAGGCAACTTCAATTGCTTGAGGATCATTCGAGGTTTGCTGGGGCGATACTCTGCAGCGTAGACGAGAGCGAGGATCCGATCGGAAAGGGATGATGTATTCATACCTAATAGAATACTCCATCGGTAAAAAAATCGTGAATCCATAGGCTCAATCCGGGAAAGAATCCTGCGTGGACGTCGACAACGGAATGCACTTTCGCGGTCGAACACCTTCGTAGTGGGCCGTATTCAACGAAATAACGCAAGATATTCACCAAGGATTCAATGAAGTCACGTGGGCGACTGGGTAGAACTATACAAACCGCATCGGACGGGGAACGCTTGCCCAAGGCGATACGTTTCCCCTGCTCCGTAACTTTGTTACCCGTAATGAATACCCCATTGAATCTTTAATTCCCACGCTCGTTGCTCATGACCCAAAAGCGAATTCACCGTCGTACGTTTCAAGTTGGCTCGATCAGTGCCGCCTTGCTCACAAATCCAATTGCCCGATCGGCACACGCCTTTTGGGTGGACGCTCCGAAACAGCTTTTCGGAATCATGGCTGGAGAAGTCTCCTCGGATTCCGCGGTCCTGTGGAGCCGTTCTGATTGCGAGTCTCTGATGGAAGTGGAGTGGGATACCGACGAGTCGTTCTCAAACCCCAGGCGTATTGTTTTCCCCCCCATTAACTCACTGAGTGATTTCACGGCCCATGGACTCCTTCGCGGATTACCAAGTGGAGCCGACATTTTCTATCGTATCGCATTCCGAGGTGTCGACGGCGTTGGAAGTGGACTCAGTGACCCAATTGCCGGACATTTCAAGCTCGCCTCGCAAAAGGATGAGGATGTATTTTTCGCATGGTCGGGAGATACGGCGGGGCAAGGATTCGGCATCAATCTTGAGTGGGGTGGAATGAGGATCTACTCCGCTATAGAACGGATTGAACCTCAGTTCTTTATCCACTCTGGAGATATGATTTACGCCGACAATCCGATGGTCGCAGAGATGAAATTGGCGGATGGGACGATTTGGCAAAATATTGTTACTTCTGCCAAGTCGCATGCGGCTTCTACACTCGATGATTTTCGAGGCAACTATCAATACAATCTGATGGACAAGCCGATGCAGTCTTTCCATCGAAACGTTCCGCTCTATGTTGCTTGGGATGACCATGAGACGACCAACAACTGGTACCCGCAGCAAATGCTTCGTAAACGTCGTGATGCAGCAGCATACGACGCGATGGAGTACGCTGCTCAGTTAACGAGTCGAGCCAGGCAAGCCTTCTTTGAATACACACCTATCTTGCCGACTGCGTCTGGGGAACGACGTATTTATCGACAGGTATCGCGAGGTCCGTCGCTGGATCTCTTCTTTTTGGATATGAGGTCCTACCGTGGTCCAAACTCACCCAACAATCAGCTGGACCTTCGGGCTGATTCCGCTATCCTAGGCGTTGAGCAGTTGGCTTGGTTAAAACGAGCGCTGAGATCGAGTCGAGCAACATGGAAGATCATTTGCAGCGATATGCCTCTGGGGATCATTGTTGGAGACAACATGGAGGGGGAGGCGTATTACGAAGCGGTCTCCAATCGCGATTCGGGCGTTCCGTCAGGCCGTGAGTTGGAGATCCAGGATTTGCTTTCCTGGATGAAGGATGCAGATATTCGCAATACGGTTTGGATTACAGCGGATATTCATTACGCGGCCGCGCATCACTATGATCCGAAGCGGGCCGCTCGGCCGAATAGCTTCCTCCCATTCTGGGAGTTTGTTGCTGGCCCGCTTCACGCTGGGACTTTCGGACCTAATGAACTCGATGGGACGTTTGGTCCTGAAGTAAAGTTTCAGTGGGCCCCTCCACCTGGAGCTAAACTACCCCTTGCTCCTTCGGCTCTGATGCAATCGTTCGGCACGATTCGAATCCACGGAGCAACAAAAAAGATGACTGTCGAGTTTCGTGGGATAGACGGAAGTGTCCTCCCCGATGGAGTGATTGAATTAGAGCCTCAGTCGTAGTGTAGAAATCTTCAGTGGATCTTGGCTACCTTGATGGAGCGGTACACTCTTTGAGGAGATGGAATAAACTACTCCATCGTTTGCCGCTGCCGCTCGATAGAGAGATAGAACAGGATCGCGCGTTGGTGAATCCTTCGTCGCATTCAGCGTTCGACATCGCTTGCCCGACATCTTTGGTGGCAGACTTCGCAAGGTCGGGGATTTCGAAACCGCGATCGCCGCCCATGCCGCAGCATTTTCCTTCGTGCGGGGAGATAACCTGCTCTGCGCAGGCTGAGGCAACTTTCGCCATCGGATCTCCCCAGCCGAATTTTTGATTGGAGCAAACGGAGTGGATCGCAATCACTTTTTTCCGTTTAGAAATCGTCAAACCCTGCAATATCTGAGCAGCAAACTCCGATGAATCGAGGATGGTCATCCGGCTTAAGTGCTCTTTGCGGACTTGATCGAGATCCGGCAAGCTTTGTTTCAGAAATGCAGTACAGGAACCAAGATCCACAATGATTGGTCTGCGACCTCGATCGCTCCATTGCCACATGGCATCGATCAATTCAGATTGCTTGGTGATCGCCGCGTCCAAGAACCCTTTCGATGAGAATGCTTGTCCGCAACATAATCCCGACGCTTGCTTCGGAATATGAACTGAAACGCCTGCACGGTCAGCAACCTCGATCAAAGCGGCTGCTGTTCCGTACATCATCCTTGACATACAAGCCGGCCAGTAGACATAGTCACACGTTTCCAAAGGAGCGAGCAACGAGCGGTCTATCGACTCTACATCTTGGTTGAGTGATGAATGCCACTGTGGGAATCCTGGCGCGATCATGGCGATTCCCCTGGTCATTCCACGCATCGTTTTTGAGCCAACGACAGACGCACTGGTACGTCCGAGCATCAAAGCGACGGACACCATGCGCTCGGCGGTTCCAAAGCGTTTCGCAAGTTGCGATGCGATCTTTGTTGCCGTTTTACCGACGGCTTCTCGGCGAAGCTGTTTGATGAGATCCCCTGTATTGATAGCTACGGGGCAATCGAGGGAGCAGAGTCCATCGGTTGCGCATGACTGCTTGCCCGCAAATTCGTAATCGCGATCAAGTTGTTTGGCGAGTTCTGTCTCGCCTTTGGCAAGCAATCGTTGACGTGCGCGACGCAGAACGATTCGTTGACGTGGTGACAAGGTAAAGTCACGGCTAGGGCAACGGGGTTCGCAAGCCCCACATTCGACGCATTTGTCGGCCACATCTTCGACGATGGGTAAATCTTTGATGTTCTCCAGGTGCAACTTTGGCTTCGAGGTCAAAATAACATCTGGGTTTAAGAGCCCGTCTGGGTCAACAGCACGTTTAAGCCGATACATCAACGCAACCGCGTCGGAGCCCCATTCCGTTTCGACAAAAGGGGCCATATTCCGCCCCGTACCGTGCTCGGATTTGAGGGCACCATCGAAACGGTGGATAACGAGATCGACCATGTCATCGATCAATCGTGCGTACTTGTCCGTATCCTTTTGGCTGGCCATTGGTTGTGAAATCACAAAGTGGAGGTTGCCATCCTTCGCATGTCCGAAAATGATCCCATTGGCGTATTCGTGCTTCCTGAACATACTTTGAAGTTCTAGGATGGCATCGGCCAGTTTGGTTAGTGGGAAGTTAATGTCTTCGAGGATGGCCGCCTCCCCGCGAGCACGCATCGCTGCTACGGCAGGATACATTCCTTTTCGCAGCTTCCATAAGTTGGCTTGCTCTTTTTTATTTTGCGTGAACTCGATTGGACGCAGCGGTTGCATCTTGGGCTGGCAAGTTGTTCGGAATGCCTCGAGCTTGCTTTGCAACACGTCCTTCGTTGGGGCTTGGAACTCGAATAACAGGCCCATCATTCGCTCGTGCTCAGCGAGTTGTCGTGGGAGATCCTCGGGAACTCCATCGAGGTTGCGAATCGACTCTAAACTAGCTCGGTCCATGAACTCAACCGCATCGGCTTGGACGTCGATTAAGTCTGGAATAATATCGCAAGCTGAGTGCGCATTGGAGAAGAAACCGAGAGCCGTCGCCTTTTCAGGAAAATCAGGAAGCGTCTTCAGGACCGCTTGGCTGATGAACGCTAAAGTCCCCTCAGCACCAATTAGAACATGAGCGAGGATTTGCAGTGGGTCCTCATAGTCGACAAACGCGTTCAGCGAGTACCCAACTGTGTTCTTCTGAAGATACTTGCGTCGAATTTTTTCGAGAAGTTTTTGATTGCTTAAGATGGATTGTCGGATCGCCAATAGTTCGGAAGACAGGTTTGGTTGTTGCTGTTTGAAGCGGGTACTTTCGTCGGGTTGCGAAGTGTCCCAAATCGTCCCATCTGGCAAGATAAATCGAATCGATTCGAGCGTGTGATACGCATTGTTAGTGACGCCGCAACACATGCCGCTCGAATTGTTCGAAAGCATGCCACCCATCATCGCGGAGTTGATGCTAGAGGGATCTGGGCCGATTTTCTTCCCGAAGGTCCTGAGGTGCGCGTTGACGAGTCCACCGATCGCGCCTGGTTGCACGCGAACGCGCGCTCCTCCATCGAGTGCCTCGATCCCTCTCCAATGGCGACCGATGTCGACTAGCCAGCCGTCTGTTACCGACTGACCTGATAAGCTCGTGCCGCCAGCCCGAAAACAAACCGGAATCCGCTTCGCCTTCGAAGCCGCAAGAATGGCTTGAACCTCTGATTCATGGCGAGGTTGCATCACGGCCGTGGGGATCAAAAGATAAGGCCCCGCGTCATTGGCAAAGGCATACCGCTGCCATGCCTCTTCGAGGATATCGGCACAGGGACGATCAAAGTTCATAGATTGAGCAATTCTGAGCGAGGCACAGTTGTTGTAGGAGGAGAACTCTCGGTCTGCAGTAAGGAGGGGAAAACGCTTGCGGCGATGGCACTATTAGAACCAGACGGGGCTGCATCTTCAAGCAGATGCAGTCCCGTTGCGCGGGAAGAGTTCCGTTATTTCGCGGCTAGTCGCAGCCTTCATGGTGACAACCTCGCGTGAGATCGATCGCCTAACGATCGAAGATTTTCTTGAATGCGTATACGGTAGCGGCTCGTCCCGCCCTTGCGATGGAGGTGGTCAATGGGATCTCCTTCGGGCAGACGGAAACGCAGTTCTGAGCGTTTCCGCAGGCTTGGATTCCTCCGGTGGATGTGAGTGTTTCCATCCGTTCCTTCTCAAGACTCTTCGCGACAGGGTGTGAGTTGAAGAGCATCGCTTGAGAGATTGCGTGCGCGCCGATGAACTCGGTCTCGTAGGCCGCCTCCTTTCGCTTGGTGAAATCCTCGTCTGATTCGCCGGGATTGCGTTGCAATTCGACCTTGTTGAATTGCGGGCATGCTTCGAGGCAGCAACCACAACTCATGCATTGGCTGAGCGGATAGTTTTGCTCTTGGGCGTCCCGCGAGATTCGTGGGCCTGCTCCCATATCGTAGTAACCGTCAACAGGTACCCAAGCTTGAACTCGTTTCAGGGAATGGAACAATCGTGAACGGTCGATCACTAAATCGCGGACCACAGGGAACTTGGTCATCGGACTTAATTCGATTTCATCGGGATTATCTTCAAGCAATCGATCGACCAACGCGCTACAGCTTTGCCGGACGCGACCATTGATGACCATAGTGCACGATCCGCAAACCTCCTCGAGGCATCCGCAATCCCACGCTACGGGAGTGACTGATTTTCCTTCGGAGGTTCTGGCCTGTGCGGCGATTTTTTGAAGAACGCTGATCACGTTCATGTCCGGTTCGTAGTCGACTCGATGCCGTTCCCAGTAGGGAGGAAGCCCGGGGCCATCCTGGCGAAGAACGCGTACGTTGATCTTCGATGGTCGACGCTTTTGATCTGCTTCTGGACCCGATGCGATCATGAGATGCCTTTCGGAGAATATTGGTACCTTGGTTGTATTTTCATGCTGGCGTCGCCCGGGGGCGAGCCGTTGTAGTTGCTGGGTGTATGTTCTTTGGATCAGGCTGAGCCAACGAGTTCTTTCGGTGCAGATGCCTTTTCACGGGCTTTCGCTTCTGCCCGTTCTTTCCAGACTTGCTCGATCACTTCCGCACCCACGAGTCCATAAAGGCGTGGCCGCGGTGGGAGAAGCCGTGTATCGATGTCCTCGAACTTCAAGTCGGGCTCATTCCCCTTCCATGTGCAAACCGAGGACTTGAGGTACTTTCGAGTGTTCTCGTCAAATGCATCACACCACTGTTCCGCTTCACGCCGCCGCGCTGCGGGATCCGTTGATGTCAACGAAGGCATTGAGAAGTCGGGTTTGTAGTGAGCTCCGCGGCTCTCATCTCGCATCAATGCGCCCTTTAGTATGCATTCGGCGACAGGGAACATATCCTGAAGTGCTTTCGTGAAGATCACGTTTTGGTTGGTCCAGTTACCGGTATCAGCCAACGAACAACGCGAAGCCTGCTCTGCCATTTGGGTCACTTTGGAATATGCATCGATCAACTGGTCGTTGTACCGAACGACCGTGGCCGAACGGGTCATGATGTCGCCAAGCTCTTGGTGAATCAGGTATGGGTTTTCACCACCATTAGTGTTCGAAAGCAGTTTCTTATGACGAGCTTCCTCGACTCCGACAGCGCGTTCATACAAGCTCTTGGGAAGGTCTGCCGATGCCTTGTTGGACTTGATCCAGTTCACAATTCCAGGACCGATAAATAGTCCACTAAAGATGCAGCTGAGGAGCGAATTTGCACCCAATCGGTTCGCGCCATGGTACTGATAATCGCATTCCCCAATCGCATACAGGCCTGGGATGCTGGTGCATTGGTTGCGAGGTGAACCTGGTACTAGCCCCCCCTCACTGTTCGCTTCGTAATCCACCCAAAGTCCACCCATGCTGTAGTGAACGGCTGGGAAGATCTTCATCGGTTCGTCGCGAGGATCGACCCCTTGAAACTTCTCGTAGATTTCAAGGATTCCACCGAGTTTGCGATCGAGTTCAGCCCGGGAGATGTGGGTCAAGTCGAGGTACACGCACATGCGGTTGGGATCGACTGAGAGTCCTTCATTCACGCAGATGTTGAAAATCTCTCGCGTTGCGATGTCCCGCGGAACGAGGTTGCCGTACTTGGGGAATCGTTCTTCAAGAAAGTAGTAGCGTTCCGATTCGGGAATGCTCTTGGGAGGTCGAGTATCGTTAGGCTTGCGAGGCACCCAAACTCGCCCACCCTCCCCACGTGCGGATTCGCTCATGAGTCGCAGTTTATCTGCACCCGGAATCGCAGTCGGGTGAACTTGAATAAACTCGCCGTTCCCGTACTTCGCGCCCGCTTGGAAACATCGGCTCGCAGCACTTCCCGTGCAAAACACCGACATCGTCGAGCGACCATAAACTAGTCCGCAGCCACCCGTTGCAACGACGACCGCGTCGGCAGGAAATGACCGGATTTGCATCGATACCATATCTTGAGCGACGGCGCCGACGCATCGTCCAGCATCATCCAAAACAGGGCCGAGGAAATCCCAGAACTCGTATTTCTTCACCAGACCCGAAGCTTCATGACGCCGAACTTGCTCGTCGAGTGCGTAAAGAAGTTGTTGACCAGTGGTCGCGCCGGCAAATGCGGTACGCTTGTAGAGAGTCCCACCGAATCGCCGCCGATCGATGAATCCTTCAGGAGTCCGATTGAAGGTCACGCCGAGTCGGTCCATCAAATCGATAACCTTCGGAGCCCAATACGCCATCTCTTTGACGGGTGGCTGATTCTGCAAGAAGTCTCCGCCGTAAATCGTATCGTCAAAGTGATTCCATTCATTGTCTCCCTGCTGGCGAGTCTGGTCATTGACGCTGTTAATGCCCCCTTGTGCACAAACACTGTGGGAACGTTTGACAGGGGTCAAACTCAACAGATCCACTGGAATCCCAAGCTCAGCCAACTTCATCGTCGCGGAAAGACCAGCTAAGCCTCCACCGACGACCAACACACGATTGCTAGCCATTTGTTATTCACTTTTTCCTGATGAAACACGATTGATTGGATTTGTCGGTTCAGCGAATCTGCTGACTTCAAAACAAAACGTAACCGCGAGGTAACTCCTAAAGTCCAGCGGCGCTCGCTTGTGGGATGATCGGCTCAGGACCCTTAGGATGCTCCGTGGTATGCCCGTCCGTGCGTTTGTGGTCGTCAGGCTGAATCATTCTGCCTTGGACACGAACGTTGTACATTTGATCTTCAATTTCCTTCGCAGCTGCGACATCGGTACGGGTCACGGCGACCACTGACGAAAGGCCAGCTAGACTAAGAAGGACACCGAAAGCGGCACACGCATAGGATGCTCTCTTCTGCGCGGCAGGAGTGATCCAAAGACCCCAGGTAATCCCCGCAGTCCAGATCCCGTTGGCCAAGTGGAATGTGCAAGCCAAGACACCGATCACATAAAAGACAGGCCAGACAATCGATAAACTTCCCATGGCTTGAGCGAGCGAACTAGCGGCGTTGTAAGGGCGGAACTGTGCCATCCCAATCGGTTCAGCGACCGTCTTGAGCCACCAGTCTGCATGGAACCAACCATGAAGATGGAAGACATGCGTGAAAATGAATACAAAGGCGATGTATCCGGTGATGCGCTGCCACGTGTATCGCCGGTTGCTCACGAACTTGTACCGACCAGCATTCGAGTGTCCCGATCGTGCGATCCATATACCTGCGACGGCGTGGAAAATGATCGGTAGGAAAATGAAAACCCATTCCACCACCGGTAAAAACGGGATGCTGTGAATCGCAAAAACCGCGTTCTGGAAGACTTCTGGGCCGCTTGAGAGACTTGCGTTGGTAAGCAAGTGGACGCACATGTACGCCCCTACCGGAACCAAGCCGCTCAGCGAGTGGAGCCTACGAATCAAAAAGTCGTTGCGTTGAAAAAAGCTTTCAGTCGGTTCCGCGCGAGGTATTTCAGTCATTCTGAGAAATTTCTAGATCGAACCATCATCAGGTTTTCCACACGGATTTTCCATGAAGCGGGTAGGCCATCCACCACCCGGCCGGTGAAAAACTCGAAAATCCTTCTACTTAAGTACTGTAGAGGATATCTCACTCTTAACTGTTTACCAAGTCTCGATTCCCCCTAGAACCCCCACATTTCCCCTATCCGTTACAGTCCGAACGGTCTAGGTAGGAAGGTGGCGTTTGGAGGGGGGGGCCGAGCGTCCCGAAGGAAGCGAATGCGGCATTTTTTATGATTTCGTTGACACTGCCGAGTTGGCCGAACTATACTCGAGATTCCGTACCGTCGAAGCGTAACGCTCGGCTCTCAATCCGCTTGTCAAACCACATCCCTGACCCACTGCATTCGGTTGACTCATGACACGACTCGGCCAGATTTTCACGTTGCTACTGTTGATCCTCAGCGTAGCTTTTTTCGTTGCTGCAGTAGCGGTTAATGCTGCTCATAAAGATCTCAAGTCGGAGGTTTCGGCCCTCGATAAACGAAAAAAGGAGTACGAGACGACGATCGAGGAACTAAAAAAAGCCAGCGAAGTCAACAAAAACATGCTTGCCCAAGAGCAAGTTGCACGACGAGTATCGTTGGCAGCACTTCAAACACAACTCGACACCGAGCGGGAAAAGAACCAGCAAGCCAACACCCAACTGAACGACTTGAACTCGAAAAACACCCAAGCGACCCAAAGCTTGGCACAGACCCTTGCCGAGCTAAAGCGGATCACGAGTGAAAATGACTTGCTCAAGCAAAAGATCGAAGAGACCATCACCGATCGAAACGGACAACGCCGAAGCGTGATCCGATTGACCGATGAGCTGAATGGGTTGGCGAGCAAGAAGTCGGATCTCCAAGCAGAGATCGATTCGCTTCGCGATCAATCGACGAAGTATCAAGCGATGGCTGAGGTTCGCGGTGCTGCACTTGCCGCCGCTGGTGTTACCGATCCTGAGGACGTCCCGCCGAGCGACCTTAAGGGGGTTGTTTTGGCAGTTGGAACCGACCAAGTCGAAGTCTCCCTCGGTCGTGACGACGGGTTGCGAGAAGGTCACATGCTCGATATCTACCGAAACGGTAGTTACCTCGGCAGAATCCAAATCCGAACCGTCGCTGACGATAAGTCGGTTGGAAAGATCATCCCTGCATTCCGTAAGGGTTACATCCAAGCTGGCGACAAGGTAGCTGCGAAAGTCTACTAGGGCGAAGCAGGAAAGCGAGTAATCGGCTCGCAAACGAGCGGAAGGTTGCTCCAATTTAAAATCGTTGAGCAAGAATCAATCGTAACTTTTTTTCGAACGCAACAGACATGACCAAGCAACCGATCTCGATCTACACGATGATGATCATCCTGGCCAATATCTTTATGTTGCTGGCTTGCATTTTCATGGCCATCGAATACTTCGGCCGTTGGGAAGGAACATCTTCTGCCCCCCCACCCCGAAACGTTCAGTGGACAGTTCCATCCGACCGCTGGATCGCGTAAGTCCGCGAATTTGCGGGTCTCCTCTGTGCGAGTGTTACGTGTCCTTTTGCCACGTCAGGCCCATAGCGTTGATACAACGAGGGCCCGAAGATCCGGGGCTCTACTCGACATTCGTTGTGCCTCCTCTGCTCTATGACGGACTTGATGATGAGAATCGCCATCATCGCCATCGGGCAGTTCGAGGTTTCAAATCATCAATAAACACTGAGTACCAGGGCGTGGATCTCCAAGAAGGGCAATTACGCAAGGATCGGGCGGATCACTTCACCCGCGACATCGGTAAGTCGGAAGTTCCTGCCGTTGTACAAATACGTCAAGCGTTTGTGGTCTAGTCCGAGCAAATGGAGGATGGTTGCATGAAGGTCGTTCAAGTGAACTCGATTCACGGCCGCTTTGAAACCGATCTCATCGGATTCACCATAACTCACGCCACCACGAACGCCACCGCCTGCCATCCAGGTCGTAAAGCAGTGAGGATTATGATCCCGCCCCGGCTTGTCTCCGGTTTGAGCGACCGGTAGTCGTCCGAACTCGCCGCACCAAATAATAAGTGTTTCATCGAGCAATCCACGTTGCTGCAAATCGGACAAAAGCCCCGCGATCGGTTTGTCGGTCTCGTCTGCAAACTGCTGGTGGTTTCCTCGTATGTCAACGTGCCCGTCCCAGGAACGTTCGTTCTCCATTCCTCCCGAATAGATTTGAACGAATCGAACTCCCTTTTCGATGAAGCGACGAGCCATCAAGCACTGGCGCGCAAAATGATCGCATCTTGGATCGTTGATGCCATACAACTGCTGGATGTTCTCCGGTTCTTGGGATAAATCGATCGTCTCGGGGGCTGTGCTTTGCATTCGATATGCCAACTCAAAGCTCTCGATACGCGCCGCCAGATCACCTTCGGCAGCATGAGAATCCAGATGGAACTGATTTAATTTCTTCAATAGATCCAACTGCTGCCGCTGTGAAACCGCATTCAAATGCGCTGGGAGTTTGAGATTGTCGATCGCATCTCCTGTCGGCCGCAATTGAGTGCCTTGGTATACCCCCGGGAGAAACCCTGCACTCCAATTGGCAGCGTGGCCCTTGGGGAGACCTCGTCCTTTAGGATCGCTCATCACGACAAATGATGGCAAATCGCGGCTTTCGCTTCCAAGGCCATAAGTGACCCACGACCCGACACAGGGATAGCCCATCCGTGCGATGCCGGTATTCATCGCGAACAACGCAGGGGAATGGTTATTGGATTCGGTATACCCCGAGTGAATAAACGCCATTTTGTCGACATGCTCTCCCAGATGCGGAAAGATGGACGATACCATTTTTCCACACTCTCCCCGCGGACGAAATTCAAACGGTGATTTCATCAAGTTACCGACAGAGTTTTTGAAGAATCCCGTGGTGTTCGAAAAATTTGGATCGAACTCCTTGATCGATTTTCCATTGGCCTTCTCTAGGTTGGGTTTGTAATCCCACGTGTCGACTTGGCTGGGGCCACCGTTTACGAAGATCCAAATCACATGCTTGGCTTTGGCCGGGAAATGAGATTCACGCGGAGCCAAAGGATCGAGGGAACGTTGCCCGAGCCCATCCGCTCGCGCGGTCCCGAATCCCGATCCTTGGATCCCAAGTTCTTCGTTGAGTAAATGCATCAACGAAAGCATGCCGAATCCACAGCCGGTACGTTTCAACCACTCGCGACGGCTTGCGAAATTCCAAGAAGGTTGCGAACTAGTGCTCATGGCTTGTTTCCTAATCGACATAGATAAACTCATTCAAGCCGAAGA
>VGZN01000086.1 GCA_016872635.1 Planctomycetota bacterium
ACGACTTGGAACTAGATCGAGCACGGGGATTCACCATATCTCCGAATGGCATCGTCACGGTTGCGAAAACGGAAGACTTGTCGGGAATCGAGCCAGCAGGTCTCGGTGGTCGTGCAGAGTCCAATGCGCATTCGCCCTATTTTTCTCGGGTTGGAAAAATTCGCTCTTCCAGCGACATCACCTAAAACCGACTCATTTACCGCCCGACGATCCGAGCCCCCGAAGTGAACTCGCAGCCAGTCCTTTACCTCATGACGGGTCTCCTTTTCGGAACGACCCTTCTTTCACTCGGCGTTGCTTTTGGATTCTGGATGGGTAGGCGTACCGCGGCTCAGGCACCGCCAAGTCCGTCCACTCCATCCATGGACCCGCAGCAGTTTCTTACCCTTGTGCGGTCGATGGCGAGTTGGACCAGCGATGTTGCTGGCGATGTCTCAAAATATCAATCGCAGATAACCACGCTGACCGAGCAAGCCCAGAAAAACTCGGTCGATGGCAATAATGCGGAGTTCCAGCGGGTACTAGACCAGATATTGTCTGCCAATCGGCAATTGCAGTCTCGACTTGAGGCTGCAGAGCTAAAGCTCGAATCGCAAACCAGCCAATTGGAGGGATTCCTCACCGAGGCTCGCACCGATCCGTTGACAGGATTGTCTAACCGCCGGGTCTTCGATCAAAGGATGGACGAGCAGTTCGCAAAATTCAAATCATCGCAGCAGCCGTTTACGCTCGCGTTGCTGGACATCGATCACTTTAAGAAAATCAATGATACGTATGGGCATGCCAGTGGCGATGAAGTTCTGCGCGAGATCGGTGTTCGCCTGCGAGGAATCTCCGATCAATGCAATTTGATCGCGAGGTACGGTGGCGAAGAGTTCGCCGTCGTGTTCAATGCACCGCTTGCTCAAGCCGTAAGCATCATGGACCAATTGAGAGCTGGAGTTGCCGCCAAGCCAGTGATAGCCGACGGTAAGCCGATTCGCGTTACCTTCAGTTGTGGCGTTGCTCAATTGCAATCGGGTGATCGCGTCGGTAATCTCTTTCGCTACACGGATGAAGCACTCTATTGTGCCAAGCAGAACGGCCGTAATATGGTGGTGTCCCGTTCTGCAAAAGGCTACGATTCCAATGGAAAAAGCTTGCAACTTAAAGTGAACCATTCCCCCGCAGGTGTCGCCATCGGCCCTGGATCAAGCGTATCGCCAAGCGTCCAGGCAAACGAAGTGCAGCCTGAATCGAGCCCAACCATCGATGAACTTGAAGTTCGCATCTTGAAACGCCTTGACCATCTCGTCAATGAAGAAGCCAAACGTCTTGATTGATAATACAGCTGCTTAACTAAACAGCCGCCGATTTTTGAGGGTTAATCTCGCCAATGATGGCTCCGTAAGTACGATGGATTCCGAGTTCGCCTTTTTTCGATCGTGGGTTTCTAGATCGTGGGTTTCTAGACCGTGGACTTCGGAGCGAGCCCGCGACGAGGCGAACTCGCTCGTTCAAGGTTTATGCGAGCACGGACCTGCCCCAACGAAGGAAACGATGCAATGACCCGTTTGTTTGCTGGTACACCGTTTGACATCCCACCGAAATGCGACCACTGTGGGAAACTCGAATCGGAATGCGAGTGCCCAGCCAACGTCAAATCGCGTATCGATCCAGAGCGGCAAACGGCGAAGCTTCATCTCGAGAAACGAAAAAAAGGAAAAATGGTGACGGTGGTTACGGGTCTCACGGTTGCTGCGAACGACTTGCCAGGGCTCCTAACCCAGCTCAAAAACGCGTGCGGCGCTGGTGGGTGCGTTGCTGACGACTCTGTCGAAATTCAAGGTGAGCACGTCGAGCGAGCCTCGGAACTTCTCCGGAAAATCGGATACAAAGTCCGTTAGTTTTCGCAAACTCCGACGTTATGGTCCTTGTCAGGGTATGCCTGAGCTAGAGCTCGATGGACCGGAAACTCCTTGGCATTTTTTACCGTTTCGCTACCATGACGCGTGAGAAACACGTGAAAGAAACTTTATGAAATCAACTGCTATCGCAAATACAGATTCCATTGAATCCAGCATGACTCCATTGCCGAGATCTCATGCAACACATATCGCATATAAGCGATCCTTGAGCACGGCTTGGATGCTCGCCCATCGTGAGTGGATCCGGTTTTTTCGGCAGCCCTTTCGAGTCATCGCCGCGTTGGGGCAACCGATCCTTTTCTGGATTTTATTTGGGACAGGTTTGCACGGCGCCTTTCGCGGGGCGACACTGGGCGAAGACTTCATGACGTTTTTCCTGCCAGGTACCACGGCGCTGATTCTATTGTTTACCGCAATTTTTGCGACCATTTCGATCATTGAAGATCGCAAGGAGGGTTTCCTCCAAGGGGTACTCGTCGCCCCGCCAGCACGCTGGTCCATCGTCGTGGGTAAAGCGCTAGGGGGTGCTGCTATCGCTTGGGCTCAAGCGATGGTCTTTTTAGGATTGGCGATGGCGGTTGGTACTGTGTCGCTAAATATAAACTGGGTTTTTCTCGTTCTATTTTTGTTTCTATCTGCAACCGCCATCACATCGCTCGGCGTATGTTTTGCGTGGCCGATGGATAGCACGCAAGGGTACCATGCGGCGATGAACTTGGTACTCCTGCCCATGTGGCTGTTGAGCGGTGCGTTCTTCCCCATTCCGTGGATGACAGAAAACCAACCGATCGGTCAATCGATTTTTCATTGGCTGATGCGTTGCAATCCTATGACCTATATCGTCGGTGGTATCCGCCACTTGCTCCATGGTGCGACCAAATCGACGGATGTCAGTGGATCGAGTTTTACGGGTGCAGGTTCTAGCCCAGTAGCGGCGACCGAGGGCATAGCGAACAGGGCGTGGGTCCCCGAGTTGACTACCTGCGTTGCTGTGACTCTCTTGTTCGCTCTCGTCGCGATCGCGATCGCGACGTGGATGGTCCAAAAACGCCAAAAAGGTGAGACACTATGAAGCTCAAAGGGATTCGGATACTTGGCGTCATTATGGGGTTATTGCTGGGAACCATCCTCGCGATGGTATCGATCGCGATCCAGCGAGGTCGTAACTCTGCACCCGGCAATGGCGATGAGACCGTTGGATTAGCGGCAGGCTCGAGCGAAACTAGAGAGGAGGGTGGGCAGTCGGACCTTGAACAAGTGGCTCCTCCAGACCCGGGGCGACGCAAACAGCTAAAGGAACTGCTTGCCGCGACCCAAAGTGAACCCAATTGGACCCGTCGTTTCGAGTTGACGGAACGAAGTGGTAAGACCGTTCGCTCCGAGGAGCTTTTGGGGCAACCCTATGTTGCCTGCTTCTTTTTTTCAACCTGCCCGGGAACATGCAAGCGGCAGAGCGGGGAAATGCGATTGCTCCAATCCAAGTTCAAGGGGCGGCCGATCAAGCTGATCAGTATTTCTGTAGATCCGGAAATCGATACCCCTGATGTTTTGAAAGAGTACGCGGAAGGGTTCGGAGCGGATCCTGAGCAATGGCTTTTCCTAACCGGAGAACTCGAGAACATCGTCAAAGTAGGGAGCGAGATGTTCTACCTGCCCGGAGTCGAGCGACGCGGGCACCCCGATCGATTTTGCTTGGTCGATGCCAACGGAGCTTTGGTCGGCTCGTACGTGTGGCTCGATCCCGACGAACGTGACCAATTAGTCGCTCATATCGACGAGTTGCTCGGTACCGCGATTACCCCTAGGTGATTGCGAATCGATCCATCTCATCGATGGGATTCCTTCGCTTTCTTTGGTCGAATGCACTAGGCAGACGGTAGGAGCTACGATACGAACTTTAGTAGGAACTACGGTGCCAAGCGTTCGACGATGTCTTCGGCGACCAAGATCGGTAGGGGGGGCTGGAATGAGACCGCGACTGCGATTGCATCGGAGGGACGTGCATCGACATCAATCGTCTCTTCGTCTCGCTTGAGACGTAAGCTCGCGTAGTACACTTCATCCTTCAGCTCTGCTACCACGACCGATTCGATCGTTGCTCCGAGCGATTGCGCGACACCTACAATGAGATCGTGCGTCAAAGGCCTCGCTGGGCGCTCAGCGTGGGTCACCCGTAAATCGATGCTGGTAGCTTCGAAGTAGCCGATGAGGATCGGGAATTGCCTCTCCCCATCGACTTCTTTTAGATAAATAACTTGATTCTCACTGATGTCGCTTTTGATGATCCTCGCCAGCTGCATCGGAACGAGATTAGGCATAATGACTTCGAAATGGAAAACGGGTCGGGAACTCGGGCGGAGGAAGTAGTATACACGACAAACCCGATCGCTAGAGACGAGTAAGATTACTTGCCAGCCTTCAATGAATCACGGATCTCGCGGAGGAGTAGAATATCTTCCGGTGTCGCAGCAGGCGCTTCGTCTTTGGTTTTCTCAAAACGTGCTTTCGCCGCATTGATCGCCTTGACCACAAAAAAGATTGCCGCAGCAATGATTAGGAAATCGATCACTGATTGCAGAAACGCACCATAAGCCAACGTTGGGGGCTCAATCTTTATTCCTTCGGGAACCGGTGGTGTGTAGTTTAGCTTGGCGACATCGATCCCTTTCGTCAAAAAACCTACGATAGGCATCACAAGATTCTTCACAAGCGAATCGACAATTTTGCCAAATGCCCCACCGATTACAACACCGACTGCTAGGTCGATGACATTGCCTCGCATCGCAAAATCTTTGAACTCTTGGATCAACCCCATGAAATTACCCCTTATGAAAATATGCTAATAGTCTTCCGGCGGCTTGCCCGTCATTGCGATTGCTAGCGTTCCCGCAGCCCTGTCTGTAGCCGCTGTCTGAGCGTGTCGTCATCGCTTAGCGTAAAATCCAACGGCGAATGCGGAGCCGTTAGAACCAGTAATCGCCCATCTTCATACCGCCCAGAACCCCTAGTATATCAAAACACGATTTTCCTGGCCATAAGGATATTTACCCAACCTCAAGTCGGATTGCCCTTCATTGGCCTATTTTGATACCCTTTTCGCGGTCAACACCGTTCGATCGACTTCAGCCGTGCCAATCAACGGTTGCAAGACATAGAGTGCCGTTTTCTGTGCGCAGTACCGATGCGATTATCCCCAGCGAAAAAGTTTTTTGCATTGCACGAATCGACGAAGCGACTGCTTTGCCGGTGTGTTTGGGTAGTGGCTGCAATGATGCCATTCCTTGGTGTGGTTGTCGCGTCGATCGTAATCGCAACGCCGTGGTACCAGTCCTGGCAAAGGAGGGCATGGGAGACGAGGATCAGTGAGAATCTTGGGGTGACCGTTTGCACGAGCGTCTTCAAGCTGACTGCTCCACAGCAATTCTATGCGGAGGGGGTCGAATTGCGTCACCCAGAGACCGATGTGATCTTGGCGAGGATAGCTCGGCTGCACGGTCTGATGCGTGATAAGGGCTGGTCGATCTTGCTGGAATCGCCTGAACTCGATTCCGCCCAACTCGAAAGTGGCCTTCAGGTTTTGCATGACGCATTCCTGTGCCGTCCGCAGAAGTCCTCCCAGCTATTGGCTGTTGGGATACCTCGCGGTCTTACGCTGCATAGTCCAACGGGTGTATCGGAAATCGAACGGATGGAAATCTTGCTACGGCCAGCAGAACGAGCGTCGACCATCCAAGCAAAACTGGCATTCAAGGATCAACCTTTTGGCGAGGTAGCGATCCAGGTATCGAGGGATCACAATCCAGAGACGACGGCGACTTCGGTGACATTAACATCCCCCAAAACGTGGCTTCCTTGCGATGTGCTTAGCGATCGCTTTACGATCCTTAAAAGTCTCGGACGCGAATCCCGGTTTCGCGGGGATCTGCAATGCAATGTGTTGAGTCAGCAATGGGATGTATCCATCCAAGGTGAATTTGATCGGGTGGATTGGGGAACGATGAGCGCGTCTGTAGGCTCGCCAGTGCGGAGCTCCGGTTCGTTAAGTCAGGTGCATGTCAACCTGCGCGATGGCAAGATCCTGCGCGCGACAGGTCAAGCTCGATGCGACGGAGGTGTTGCAAGTAAATCATGGTTGCAGCGAACTAGCCAACTGCTGCATTTGCCGGCCCAATTCTCCACCTCGTCGATGGAGTCGATCGCGATCGACTCCATCAATTTCGCGTTTAATTTAGACAGCACTGGTGTGCGACTTGCCGGGGCTTTGCCAGGGCCCTCAAACTGGCCACCGGTGGCGGCAAAGCTCCAGGATACTACGATTTGTACGCCGGTAGCACCTGAAAACTTAGCTTCGCTCAATGCTGTCGTCGCGGCGTTAAGAGCCACTCCACTCGGGGATTCTCCAAATCTACCGGCCGTCGATTTGAATACGGTCTATCTAACTTCGGTCTTGCCTTGGCCGAATCTTGCTCCGACGAGCTCATCCGCGCCGATGCGGTCGCGGATTTCTAAAAGCCTTGAGCAGCGGATTCAACGATAAGATTCCGCATTTCGTGGGGTCGCGTTTAAGGGCTTGATCCAATCGCTAGATCCGGAATAACCGGCAGCGGTCACATCGTTGTAGTGTTGATTTGTCGGCTCGACGAGCTGGTGTGCCGCCCAGGAAAACCTAGGGTCCAATACGTGTTTATGTTGAACTGGCTGATGCTCGCTTCTGGAATGCATTACGACAAACCCTATGAGCCAAGACCCTACGACCCCAATTCGCTTGTCCGGCACCAACGCCTACGGTGAGCCCAAGGTGCGCATGGCGGAATTGGTATGCGGATCTCCTGAGGATGCAACGGCAACTGCACCAGTCTTTCCAAACACGAAACCCACGATCGAACTGCCAGCCTGGGTTCGAAAGGAAACGGAATTTTTCCATGGGGTCCCCTCGGAAACCGAATTGCTACATGGGGATGCTGAAAAATATCATTTGCCTAGCTCGGACAAATCGCATCCGATCGCACTCCCGCAGCTGAAGTCATCTCGCGTCTGGGGGATCGGTTACCACGTTGTGGATATGCAGGAGGCGCTGCTCTTTCTCGAAGCTTGGGTTCGCCGTCGTATTCCTGGCTATGCGATAACCTCGAATCTGAACTACTCGATGCTGTGCCGAAAAGAGTCCAGGCTTTCAAAGTTCACGGAACGAGCAGCGTTGGTTCTTTGTGATGGAATGCCGATCCTATGGCGCAGTCTTGTAAACACACAGAAATTACCTGAGCGAGTTGCCGGATCGGATTTGATCTACCGCTTGGCCGAACTATGCCAAACAAACGGGTTTCGGTTGTATCTATACGGTGCAGCTCCAGGGATCGCGGAAAAGGCAGCAGAGGTATTGCTGAGTGAGTATCCGAAATTGCAAATTGCCGGAGTGCAATGCCCACCATTTCGCGCTACGAGTTCGGCCGAAATCCAAGCTTCACTTCAGAAAATCAAAGCGGCTAAACCGGACGTGCTGTTGGTGGCATTAGGGCAACCGAAAGGAGAGTATTGGATCGAAGATCATTACAAGGAATTAGGGGTACCGATTTCGATCCAAGTGGGCGCATCGTTTGATTTCGTAGCTGGTAAGGCAAAGCGCGCCCCCGTTTTGTTCCAAAAAATGGGTCTTGAGTGGCTATATCGCGCATGCCACGATCCACGCCGCTTGCTTCCTAGATACACGAAAAACCTTCTGTATCTTGTTCGTGTGATCCGCAGGGATCTGATCGATTTATTGGCTTAGCAGAGCGATGCCAGCAATCGTTGCAGCGACGCTATCGCTCGGTGGGGTAGCGATCGGTGGCGTAGCGATCGTTACGTAAATCATCATCGCTGTCGCGAGTTTGAAGATGTCGAGCGACACCGACGCGAAAACGTTGCTTACCGAACTGCAGAATCAACAACATCGCAATCTAGTTTGGTGTGCTTGTTTCTAAAACTTTTAGTTCGACCGGCATCAAAACCTCATTGGCATCAATCAATTCCATAGACGTGCAACGCTCGAGTTCGAACCTCCGGCAGTCCTCGCGGCAGAGGCACAAGGCCAACATTGCCTTTCCATCCAGGATACGTATCGGACTGACCACCCTCTGAGTACGTGATCCCGATCGATCGGCATACACCAGCCGCAGCACGAACGACTCCGGTGCTAGTAGTGCTTGGCGAATCATCATTTTTTCGGTGGTGGTCATCATGGCTAATTCCAGTACGTTTGAATGAATAACCTAATCGGTGCCAAATCCACGTTTGAGAAATCAATGAACGAAAGGTCAACCCTGAGAGCGCCGGGTATGCTCATGCGACCTCCGCGATTCCTCACCACAAGTATCAGAGGTTGGTGAGACACGTTTGGTCCACCCGCCACGAAATTTCCGTATTTTCGAGGACGATCAGTTTTTCGTGCGTTTTCGGGGATTCTTGCTCTTCCGTACCGCATCGACTTCTAGAACCAGTCGCAACCCCAACGTATTGCCATTGGAATTATCAAGACTGACACCACCGCGGGATGCGATGTGGGACTGCAGTGGATTGGTGGAGTACGAATTGCCGCGAAAAGCCCGCTTGTCCCTTGGATTCAGGATCCTTGGATTGACGTCTGGGCCCGCTACCTTGCCTTCAAAGCGTGCGGCATCAAATCCGTCTTGGGTATATTCCTGGAGATTACCCAGCATGTCGTAGAGACCGAAGGGGTTCGCTTGTAATCTCGCAACAGGATGCGAGACGCCTTGGGAGTTTGCCAGCAACCATTCACAACCTAGCACAACATTTTGCGGACACCAAAAACGTCCATTGGAGCCTGCCCGAGCTGCAAATTCCCATTCCGCCTCCGTCGGGAGACGGTAACTCGGTCCATCACGGTCTGCGACGTCGTTGTTCGAACGAAGGTACATAGGAGGCAGGTTTTCTCGCGTTGCCATCGCCACGCAGAAGTCGACCGCCTGGAGATAAGTAAAACTGGACGGCAGAGTCAATTCGATTTGGGATTTGGGTGGTTGTGCGTTAGTCACTAGAACCATTTGCTCGCGGGTGATCTCGGTTCGTGACAAGTAAAATGGTTGAGTAATCACGATAGTCCGCCTCGGGCCTGCGTTCTGCAGTGCATCGGGATTCGCTAAACCCTCCGACGCTTTCGCGTACTGGGCAATCTCCTCTTCGGTTGCGCCCATTTCAAACTCGCCGGGCGGTATTAAAGCAAATTCGATTCCCGCGGTGTTCACAAACAGAGGTTCTACCTCGAGATACCGTGCCCAACGACGTTGGTGTTCCCCTGCAGCCTTGCTGTTAAAAGGCACGGTCGCAGGTCCCGGGAAGTTCTTTGCGATCGGCCAACCATACCAGTTGTTCTCCTCGGATTTGTCTCCAGCCGGCTTTTCCCCAGTCGTCTTTTCTTCGGGCGGCTTTTCTTCGGGTGGCTTTGCTTCCGGCGGCATGATTTCTGTCGGCGGCTTCGCTTTGGGAGCGTTATTGGCCATCTTGGCTTCGTCTGGCGAATCCGGCTTTGCTTCCGATGCGTTGAGCGGCTTTACGGCAGTTGCTTCACCGGGATTTCCAGCTGGCTTAAGTGGTTTGGGCGGTTCAGGTTTCTTGACGTTGGACGCATCTGATTTCGATGTTTTATTCCCGTTGGATTTGGATGGGGCGGGCTCCGCGGATTTCAAGGACTTCAAATTGATCGATTCACGAGTCTGTTCCTTCGAGGCGATCACAAATTGCCCCTGCTCCGATTCAAAACCTTCCTTACTGACTTGATACCGGTATTCGCCGGGCACCAAATTCAACTCTAACGGTGAAGGCGCTCCGGCTTTGAGCAGTATCGCTTTTCCATCGTTTGCGAAGATTTCCACCAAGGAATCTCGTGGACTGAACTCCAAGCGAAAGATACCAGGCAATGCAAGAGAGGTCATCGCGCCAGTTGGTTTGAGTTCCACGGAGAGAGGGTCATTCGCACCGGCTCGCAGTTGCTGCAGGTGGGAATACTTTACAAAACCTTCTTTGTTGATTTCGAGGAAGTACTTGCCAGGCTTGATTCGGATCGTCTCCTTGTCGGTCATTCTCCTTCCTTCGATTACCGATTTCCGTGCTTGATCTCGAATCAGCAGTTCGGCTCCAGATTCATTGATGGAAATCTCAAGCCTTGCCAACGGATTTGCGAAAAACAGGTAGTAAATTGCTCCAAACCCGATCAATAATCCAACAGCGCCGAACATCATCAGCCGTTCGTTGCGTCGCTGTCTGGCTTTCCTCGACCCCACCTTGATCGTGGAACGGGAGTTGCTTTTCGACAACGACGCTGTCACCTCGCGTTTCGAGTTGATCGACGACGTATCGTTATTCAGCATTTGGATAGCAACCGTCTCCGCATTGGCCGACTCAATCGAAATATCGTCATTGAGGATGCTGGCAGATTTGAGCCCCATCGCGGCGATGTTTTGAAGGGCCGCAATCACTTCACCAGCAGAGGCAAACCGATCATCGGGATTCTTGGCAACCATCTTGTGGATGATTCGATCGAGTTCTTCAGGGACATCGTCGCGAAGATCTCGCACGTTTGGAATCGGATTTTCGCGGTGTGCAAGAATCTTTTCCACCATGGACGATCCAGGGTGAATCGGTTTGCCTGTCAGCAACGTGTAGAGTGTGCATCCCAAGCTATAAATGTCGCTGCGTGCATCGGCCTTTCGCGTGTCGACACCCTGTTCTGGCGACATATAGTCCAACGTGCCCAGAATGTCGCCATCGCCTGTCAAGCCATCGATGGAGTCGGCATCTGGAATCTCCCTCTCTTCGATACGGGCAAGCCCCATATCCAGGATCTTAACGATCCCTTCTTTATTGACCAAAAGATTCGCGGGCTTGATGTCTCGATGGATGACGTTCTGCTGATGGGCGTATTTCAAGCCCTCTGCGGCTTGCAGGATGTAATCGACGGCATTAGCCACAGGCAGTGGCCCATAGGCTCGCAACGTCGACTTCAAGTCCTTTCCGTCGACAAATTCCATCACGAGGTAATTCACACCGCGATCTTCACCGGCATCGTAGGCGGTCACGATATTAGGGTGGATCAATTTGGCGGCGGCTTCGGTCTCTTTGTGAAACCGTCTAATCGCAGCTTCGCTTTGCACCTTGGTGGTCGAAATCACTTTCAATGCCACCACGCGTTGCATACGTCGATGCCGAGCTCGGTAAACTTGCCCCATACCCCCTTGGCCGATTTGATCCAAGACTAGATACGCGCCTAACGTCAACGCCTTGCCGCGGCCATTCAATAAGACTTGCGCTTGGAACTTGGTAAGCCTGCCTTGGCGGATAGCTTCCTTGGCGATCTCCACCGCACCTGCGTCGCGGACTGATTTTGGCAAGTTCGACGAGAACTGAGTAACCTCAGACCCTGGTAGAATATTCGCTTCGGCAAACGACTCTAAAAACGTTGCGGAGGTAACCGTGGCGCTGGCTTTATCAGGCAGTCGATTCAGTTCTTTTGGGTCGTCCTTACTCATTGGCTCTCCAGATAGAGCGAGTGCTGCGAACACTGGGCCGAAATCCGCTCCCGAGGAACGCAACTAGGTTCAATCCAAACTGATTCCCAACACGGATTCACGTTCAAGCGGCACCGGTTCTGTATCCATAAACTCGGTCTCAGCCAACGGCGGAGGGTAAAGCAGAACACACGAAAACTGGCATGTGTAAATTTACGGGTCACCCCACCGCTCCGCTCCCCGCGACCACACTTCTTAGTGTATTCGCAACTCTTGAAGCGACGCAACACTCCACGTCCGTAGAAGTTCCAATTCCTCAGCCTTTCTAGTCCATTTCTCCAATGCGAACCGAGTTTTCACCCGCTTTCCTCATCGGTCTGGAGTCACAAAATCGGGTCGTTGTTGCTCCGTTTCGCCCCTCCGTTGGATAAATCTTCCCGTAAGGCAATTCTGGCGATCGTTTTTCTATCAGGATTCCTGTACCATCGAATGAACGCTGTCGCGACTATGAATTTCCCCATTGCATCATCGATTTAGCAGTTTGAACATAAAGCCTCCGCCATTCAAAACCGAAATAGCTAATCCTGAATCAAATTGCCCATAAACCGTTGTAAAACAACGAGATCTGAATGATGCTTGCTATGTCTCATACCAGTCCCCGCAAGGGTTTCGCAGGAATACTGGTTTGGTTGAATTTGTTGATTCCTATGCCCGATTCTCAAGCCCATGCGGACGAGTTGCAGGATGCCATCAAAAAAGATAGGAAGGCCATCGCAGGTACTTGGCAAGTCATCGAGCTCGAGATCGACGGCAATCCCGCGAAGTCGGAGGATGCCAAACGACTATTGGTGGTTAATGGAGACGATGGAACCCGGACCCTGACCGTGGACGGAAAGGAAGTGTCGAAGGGCACCAGCACCATCGATCCCACCAAATCTCCAAAACAACTAGACTTCACCCCATCCACGGGAGACACGCGAGGGGCACTCTTCCTAGGAATTTACGAACTAGGCGAGAAGTCTCGGAAAATGTGCTTCTCTCCTCAAGGCAAACCACGTCCCAAAGAGTTCGTTTCGAAATCGGGCACGGGTGATATTCTGGTCAAATTCGAACGAGTCAAGTAGGATCCGAATCCTTACGCACTGAACACCTTACTATTGCAAGCCATATGACACTCTTTTTGGATCGATTTTCGTTTGGCGTCGGCGACCGATTCGCCCATCAAGCTGCTTCGCAACTTAACGCTTTCCAGAAACTCGAACGGGACGGTGTCTTAGCGAGTCCGGTTTGGAACAAATCCAACCGCGAGCACACATTTATCGGTTCCGAGCCATCGAGCGTCCGAGAAGCAGCTGCTCAAGCTGTCCAGGAGTTGGGCTGGAAGCATGCTTGGCACGTTGACGCAGATCACATCCGTTTGGAAACCGTAGATCGATTTCTCGAATCCTCAGATTTTTTCACGATCGATGTCGCTGATTCGATCGGAGTCCGAGCAAGCGAATCGGATGCTGCAGCATTTCTCCATCGGCATCCCGAATTAGTAGGACGAACCGCGATCGCAGGGATCGAGCAACCCCTTGAGCTTTCTCTCGAAAAAGTGTCGCAAGTCATCGGCAAGTATTTTGCCGCTGCTCAGGAAGCCGGCAGCATCTACCGGCATATCGAAACCAAAAAGGGGCGGGGTGGTTTCATCGCTGAGGTGTCGATGGACGAAACCGACTCGCCGCAAACCCCGCAAGAACTCTTTGTCATTCTCGCAGCTTTTGCCGATCAAGGAGTCCAACTGCAGACAGTCGCCCCTAAGTTCACAGGTCGATTCAATAAAGGGGTCGATTACGTCGGGGATCTCTCACAATTCGAAAAAGAGTTCCGGGAAGATTTGGCGGTCATCGCGCACTGCGTCAAACAATATAGCCTCCCATCGAATCTCAAACTGAGCGTTCACAGCGGAAGTGATAAGTTTTCGATCTATCCGATTATTCGACGCGCACTTGCGGACACTCACGCGGGATTGCACATCAAAACGGCCGGAACAACCTGGCTTGAAGAACTGATCGGGTTGTCCGAAGCTGGTGGTGATGGCTTGCATTTGGTCAACGATATTTACGCGGTAGCGCTCGACCAGATAGAC
>VGZN01000087.1 GCA_016872635.1 Planctomycetota bacterium
AGATCGGAAATCGAGGTCCGGGGGTTCCTCGAGCCCAACAGGTGTTGGGGCGTGAAGAACGAGAGGTGAGCTTGGAGTCGTTGTTCTTCAAAACATTTACCTTGTTCCGCTCCGCTGCATTTCCAGCGTTTGAATCCTTGCGAGAAACGCATCCGAACTTGTCCAGCCGAGAACTGCTAAAGGTGATCGAGGATTTTGACGAAGGACGGATTCCGTCAGGCTGGAGTCGTTCGGACGTCGAGAGCTGTTTTCGAAGCATCCTTCGAAAACGGAGTGTGGAGCCCGAATTGTTCGAATCGATGCTTGTGGACCTCGCGGACTCGCTGGACGCCATGGGCATGACTGAGACAGCGCTCGAGATGCTTCAGGACTCAAGCAGTTCACATGCTGCGAATATTTTGATCGCGCAGTACGCCGCCAAACTCGGCGATCTGGAGCAGGCCGCGAAACTCAGTGATGCTTTAGCGTCGGCGCATCCGGACGACTTGAATTGCTACGTGCTTGCGTCAAAGAATTTGGCCGCAAGCCGACGAGTGGATGCCTGGTTGACGGTCCAGCAGCGAACCCTCTCCCGCCTCGATGCATGGGAGATGTACACACGCTATGCGCAGACCGTTCGGCGTGGAGTCCGGCAGGAGCCTCCTCCCGAAATCCAATTCTTCCTCGAGCTATTACAAAAACACCATCCATCGACCTGGGGCGGCGTTCTCATGGGTGATGTCTACGAAAACTATGGGACATTCCTGCTCGGGAACTTGTACCATCAATTCTTTAACAAGCATCCCGAACGCGCGGATCAACTTGTCAACTTGATGCGCTCGACCGCTATCCATGAAATCCGCGGTTTGAGCGGATCAGACTTTGGAAAGCCCAATGGATTTTGGGGTATTGATTGGCAGCGATGGTGTTGGCAGATCGAGCGTTGTATCGGGCCTGCGTTTTGGCAAGCGGTTCAGCGCGGAGATCTCGATGCCGCGGACCGGTTGGTCCGAATTGCTCAGCAGATGAATCCCGAGCAAATCAACACGATCATCGATGTCTCAGAATTGGTCCGTAAAAAGTTTGGGGCGGAACCTTTGGAGAAATGGTTTCGATTGTACTACGACCCGATGATGGAGCATCTGCAACGGTATCCCAAAGATACCTTGATTGCAAACAACGCTGCGTGGTTGGCCGCAAAGTGCGGCTTCGAATTGGAAACGGCACATCGATTGGCCAGCCAAGTCGTTGAGGCATCGCCGACGGATACCTACATGGACACACTGGCCGAGGTGGAGTTTATTCGCGGCAACGCAACGCGAGCGATTGAGATCTCGGAAAAATGCCGAGTGATGAAGCCGCGAGATCTGCACCATCTCAAGCAAGTCGAGCGATTCAGGACATCGACGATTCCATCGAAATGAGGGTACGTAACTCAGGAAACGCGGATGACAACCTTGCCAAAGTGTTGACCACTTTCGAGGTGTGCGAACGCGGCGGGTGCATCCTCAAACGAAAATACTCGATCGATGATCGGATGGATAGCATGGTGTTCTAAGAAGCGATTCATACGCATGAACTCATCTCTCGGGCCAACGTAGATTCCGTCGAGTTGAACGTTGCGAGCCAACAACGGGAACAGGCTGGCGGTTGGGGGGCCAAAACCTGTCAGTACTCCGATCAATGCGATTTGGCCGCTGGCAGCGACACATCGCATCGACTGCTCCAGTGTCCCGGGGCCACCGACTTCGACCACGTGATCGACGCCACGCGAATTTGTCATTCCCCAAATCTGTTCTGACCATTGTGGGTGGGTTTTGTAATTGACGCCACCGCTGGCGCCGAGTTCCTGGGCCCGGAGAAGTTTGGAGTCGTCGCTGGAAGTGATGAAGACTTCACAGCCGAAGGCGCGTGCGATCTGCAGTGCAAAGATTGAGACACCGCCGGTGCCAAGGACCAGCACAGACTCTTCGGCTAGCAATCGGCCACGGACCACGAGGGCGTTCCAAGCGGTGAGAGCCGCGCATGGCAATGTCGAGGCTTGGATTGGGTCCAAATGAGAAGGGACACGAACCAAGGCATTTTCATCCAAGACTGCTTGTTCGCGAAACATTCCGTCGAGATTTCCGCCGAGATCAAATTGGTGGTGCGAGAGATCGAATCGGCCGGATTGCCAGCGAGGAAAAAAGCAACCGGCGACGAGATCACCGGGCTTCCACTGCGACACCTCGGCCCCGACAGCGATCACCTCCCCCGAACCATCGGAGGCTGGAACACGTCCTTCGACATTGCGTCCGGCCAGATTTCGCCAAGCGATCCGGTCACGGTAATTAAGAGATACGGCGCGGATGGCTATCAAAACGTCCCGTGGACCCAGGTTCGTGCTGTTGCTATCTGGTTTGGATTCCAGAACGAGGTCGTAGGAGCCATTATTTTTCCGATAAATCCAAGAACGGCAGGTAGACATCCAAATTTGCCCTAAAAAGGGGGAGTAGGTTGGCTTGTAGATCAAGGCACCTAGGATATGCTTTTGTTTTGACAGGTGCCAGATTCGAAGCGATTTGGCGTCCGGTCGTATTGGAGGATAAGCGAATGGCTAGCGGCATCATTGGAAATGATGTGCCCCGTAAGGGGTTGCGGGTTCGAGTCCCGTGTCCTCCGCTGCAAAACGGCTGTTTTCGCTGGGAAAATCGATGAAAACCCCAGTGTTGTGCTGGGTTTTCTCACTCTGTTGCGGCTCTGTGCGACTCCCTGCTGCTTCGCCTTTTGCGTCGCATATTTCCAATGTTTTTGATTCCTCCAGGACAGCTGGTGCGTCGGCTTTTGCGTCGGGTAGTTTCTGGGGCTGAATGGCCTTTTCGAAGTCGCTTTCCGTCACTAGCAGATAGCTCTTCCTGGCAATCGATTCCGTGTTGCCCAGCCAAGAACAGACCACATGGAGCGGAAACGAACGCTCCAGTTCCGTCTGCCGCGTCGCCCTCATCGAATGAAATAACCGAGGCCAAGGTGCTACTCCTGCCCGCCTAAGCAGCTTCAGGAACTGCGCTCGGAGGTTGGAGTTCGCCCATCCGCCGGTGCGCATGGCCGCTTTGCGGTACGCATCCTTGCCGATCACATAGTCTTCGCGGCTGGGGTATCGCCCTCCGGCAGGCAAATCGTTCTATGCTCACGTCCACGACCTTGGTCTTAAACGTCCATGAACGACTCCGCACCTTCCCTGAGTAAGCTTCAGCACGAACAGTCTCTGCGAAAGCCGTATGCGGGAAATCTGCACCTACGGTTTGACGAGGAGGAGGGCGCGGCAATGCCGCCCCTCCTTACTCTACTGTCTCTGTGTGCGATCCATATTCCTTCGGACGGGGTCGAAATCCACGAACCAGCTCTGGAACAGCGCCCGCGCCATCGCCTCCAGCGTCCCGTTCATCCGCAGGTTCAACTCGATCCTCTTGTCAAGGTTGTAAAGCGTGTCTCCGATGTGCCGTTGCGTATCCAAGGGCGGCATCCGCAGCTTGAGTTTCAGAACTTCGGTCTGCCGCAGGCCGTCAACCGAGGTTCCGGTCGCCCGCCCGACAATTTCGGCCTGAAAACTCGCCGACGTCATGTAGGCGTAGAGATACCGTGGGTATAACACGGACGGATTGGCTCTCAGACAGAAAATCCGCTGCCCTAGGACGACGGGGTAATCGTAATCCCACATCATGCACTCGCCCAGAGTAGCTCCTTCGGAAACCAAGAAGCAGTCGCCACGCTTTACATCCTCTTTCATCCAGCGTTTGTAAACATCGTACGAGACGTAACGAATTTCATCGGTCGCAATGAGACGTCCGCCGTTCACGTTCTTTGCTGAAATGGTTGGAACACCGCTATAGACCCAATCGGCACCAAGCTTTTTGGGTGTCTTTCCTCGATGGTCGATGACTAGTTCCAGGCACTCGCCAAGCTCTTTTTCTATAAGCCGCGTTCCCGTTGCAAGTTCAGTTGCCAAATCCGAGCCCCTTCAAGTTTACTTTGATGGCCTGCTCCAGCTTCGCGGACTCGGCAAACTGGGTATGCAGTTCCGCCACGAGGCGTGTCATCTTTTCTTCAAATGGTTCGCCATCGTCTTCGACTTCCTCGGCTCCGACATAGCGGCCTGGGGTCAGCGCATAACCATGGGCTGCGATATCCGTGGTCGTGGCCGATTTGCAGAAGCCAGGGATGTCGGAATACTCACGCGGAGACGCAGAGGCGCGGAGAGATTCCGATGCAGACGTTTTCTTTTTCTCCGCGTGCTCCGCGCCCCCGCGTGGGCCTGCAACACTTCTCCATGCATGGTAGGTGGAGGTGATCTTCTCCAGGTCCGCATCGGTCAGCTCGCGGTGGACGCGGTCGATGAGCGTCCCCATTTTGCGTGCGTCGATAAACAAGGTCTCTCCCTTGCGTGCGCGGAAGCCACGTTTTGCATCGGCCTTTTTGCTCTTGGTCAAGAACCAAAGGCAAACAGGAATCTGCGTGCTGTAGAAGAGTTGGCCAGGAAGGGCCACCATGCAGTCCACCAAATCGGCCTCGATCAACGCCTTGCGGATCTCCCCTTCACCCGATTGATTCGAAGACATGCTGCCGTTGGCCAAGACGAAGCCTGCCATGCCATCGGATGCCAAGTGATGAACAAAATGTTGCACCCAAGCGAAGTTCGCGTTCCCCTTGGGCGGGACGCCGAACTGCCAACGCACATCGTCATCCTTGCGGAACCAATCCGAGTCGTTGAAAGGTGGATTGGCCAATACGTAATCGGCTCGCAGATCGGGATGCAAATCGCGTCGAAAAGTGTCGGCATGTTCCGGACCGAAGTCGGCTTCGATGCCGCGAATGGCCAGATTCATGATCGCCAAGCGGCGGGTGGTGGCGTTGCTCTCTTGGCCGTAGATGGAGATGTCTCCAATCTTGCCACCGTGAGACTCCACGAACTTTTCGGACTGCACAAACATCCCTCCCGAGCCGCAGGCGGGGTCGTAGATACGGCCTTTGTAGGGGGCCAGCATCTCGACTAGGCATCGCACGACGCAGGACGGGGTGTAGAACTGGCCGCCGTTCTTCCCTTCAGCGCTGGCGAAGCGAGTCAAGAAATACTCGTAAACGCGGCCGAGCAGATCGACGGAGCGGTGGGTCTTTTCCCCCTCGCTGGCAGCGGTGAGGCTGATGGTGGCGATGAGGTCAATGAGTTCGCCGAGGCGGTGTTTGTCGAGGCCGGGGCGCGCGTAGTCCTTGGGCAGGACCCCCTTGAGGCGCGGGTTGTCGCGTTCGATGGCGACCATGGCGTCATCGACTGTCTTGCCGATGGTAGGCTGCTTGGCATTGGCCTGGAGATGGGACCAGCGGGCATCGGCGGGGACCCAGAAGACGTTCTCGGCCTTGTATTCGTCGGGGTCCTCGGGATTCGCCCCGGCGTACTCGCCTTCCCCCGCCAGGAGCTTGGCTCGGTGTTCCTCGAAGGTGTCCGAGATGTATTTGAGGAAGATCAAGCCAAGGACGACGTTTGTACTCCGCCGCATCTATGTTGTTGCGGAGCTTGTCGGCAGCCAGCCAAAGCTTGGCCTCGAAGCCGAGGTTGGCGGTGCTGTCCTTGGTGGTCGAGGCTTTCTTCTTGGGCATTGTGATGGATGACGACGCGGGCGGTGGGACTCTGAGATCACGTAGTTTAGCAAGCGGCAAGAACCGCCGCTAACGCCTAGGCGGCCGATGGTGGGCAACAGGTACGTTCTAGGACGAAACCTAGGCAACCGCTGACCGGATACGCGTCGGCAGTTCCGCAAACCCAAAGGCAAGCCCATGCTCCTTCTCGAGCGGCCCTAGAGAGACTCGCTTTTGCTGCTTCCATTCTGCGTCCATGCGCTTGGTTGGCAAAGCATAGAAGGACCATTGCGCGAGATCGAGCGGATGGACGGTGTCCTTGCATTGGTGGTGCAGGAGTGCAAAGACGTAGACCTGTGCTGAGCGACAGGCATCCTCGTTGCTGGTGTTCGTCGGGGCATCCCAAGCCTTCTTGGGAGCGATATCAAAAGTGATGGCCGACAGTTCTTTCTGCTTCCACGATTGAAGGTACGCAGCCGACTTGACCTCAATCGAGATGGGTTCGTTTGCTCCATCCGGGGTCCATCTTAAGTCGACGGCATCCCACTCCGTACGAACACCGCCATCGCAGCCTAACGTGAGTCCAACGACGTACTCCGCCAACTGCCCTCGAAGCGTGTTACTGAGCAAATCGGAGCAGGCCCATTGCCAGAAGTCCTGCACGTTTGCTTGGAGCGGCAGATTGTCGATGCGAAACGTCTCCTGCCCGGTAAGTCTCTGGACGACCAAAGCAGGGAGCTTGGAGTTTGGGACTTCTTGATTCATCGGGGTTTCCCTCCCTTGTTATGGTGGCTACGCGACCGACGCATACGAATGCATCGGAGTGTCATGCGATAAACAAAGATTGACCGGCACCTCGGACACGTTTGGTCAACGCCCCCCAAAGTAACTCTTAATGCCCTTTCGCATTCTGCAAACTTCGGTGGGCATCGTGGAAAGTGCCCAGACTAGTTCCTACGAGATCGGGAAACCTATGTTTTGCCGGGAGTCGACGTGCAGAGCTGGTTATCCTTGGGAAGCCGCTGCTTCAGTTCAACGTGATTCGGCTGACCTTCTCCCGCACAGCCAACCAAACTCCACGCTCTGTGCACACGAAAGCGTCGTTTCCATTTTTCCAGGGAAAAGCTTGACCTCCAATTTCTGCTTTGTCACGTTGTCGACGCTCTTTGCAAAATTTGCACTATTTTGCATTTGATGCAATTTCTTATCA
The DNA here is from genome assembly GCA_016872635.1 of Planctomycetota bacterium. Classification (GTDB taxonomy): domain Bacteria; phylum Planctomycetota; class Planctomycetia; order Pirellulales; family Pirellulaceae; genus JBKCUI01. The sequence continues at coordinate 6,800 of VGZN01000087.1, forward strand.
CAACTTGTATATCACGGAGGCGGTTCCATGCGAAAGCAGCTTCTTTGTCGGCGGCTCCATCGTCTCGTCAGCAATTCTCTTCTGACCAAACGGGCAAAGAGCAATAGGCTTCGCGCTATTGCTTTGGAAGGGCTTGAGCACAAGCATCTAATGGCCTCGGATTTGTTCCTTGGAGACGCGCTGGAGCGTCAATTGACCTCCCCACCGGACGTAGACGCGGTCAACGTTAGTTTTAGTTGCGACATCAGTGATCGAGACGCTCTGGATACTTTTTCGAAACGGACGTTGGAATTTGCAAAGTCGCTTGACCGCAACAGCACCTCGGCGGACGGGGGGTATTCCAGTGCACTCGCAACGGTTGCTTCCAATGCGGCAGAAACCAATAGCCTCAACGCACAGGAAGTCTCGGATGCCGCCTGGGAGGATTGGTCTTCAAACATCGCGAAGGCCGAACCATCAGTCGGCGGGCTATCGTCTGTTCTCGCTCCGGCAACAGCCGTTCGCCAAATCACCTCCGCGTGGCCATCGAATCTCAACAGCGATCTTGGCAAAGAGTTTCTGGCCAGCCCGTTTCGCAACGGTTCTAACGAGGGGAACACAAGTGCTGGTTTCGATCCGTCCTCGATTTGGATGGGCGCCAACATCAACTCCAGTCCGAGCACCAACGCTCTGTTTCAGCCGATCGCTTCGGGCACGAATGTGCTGCCAGTCGATCTGAGCCGATTCATCGGTTCGAAAGCAGCAACCATTGCTCCGTTCGTGGATGAGAATGGTGCAACATCCGAGGGAGAGGGTGACACGCCAACCAGCCCACTCGCATTGCCTGCACAGGGACTGCCGCCGTTGAAATTGGCTGGCGCTGGGTTTCGCATTGACCAGTACACACCGAGCTTCACGAGTTCGGGCAATACCTCGGACTTCGTGGGTGCGTTCAATGAGCAAACCACGCCAGAGAATGCGGATTTGACACAACCAGGTTTATCCTGGGTGCACTCCATCTCACGAACTTGGAACAGCGCGACGCAGTGGAGCATCACGGAGACCTTCGTCATGGCCTTCAATGCGTCGATTTCGACAACGATCACAAACAATCTAGTCCCCGAAACATCGACCGATACTACGCGCGTTGCGACGCACACGGTCTCGGGCACTGGAATAGCAACCCTGACGGCGGGCCGTTCTACTTCGATCATCGTAACGATCCATGCGGAGCGCGGAATCACGACCGATCCCACAGCCGGTATTGCATGGTCGATCCACTCATCCTCGAAAGATACACGAACGCTTGGGTTCATCGCGTCGATCACGACCAACATGGAGCCCAATCCCGATTACGTCGATCCCACTTGGCGATCGGATGGCTCGGTGGAGGGACGAACCGCCGACCCGAATGGTCCGATTCCGGTGCCACGCAATCTCCGTAGCGGAATGTCGATTTCGGCGGGCTTCAACATCGGCGTGTCGACAGGCGGCTCGTTGGATGTGTCTGGCACGCCCTCCATCGTTCCCGATGCCTCGCGCGCCAGCGGTTCGGATATCGAAACCGAGTTTCGCTACGGTAACCACCGACTCAGTTCCATCGATCTGGGTTTGACATCAGGAATTGGTTACTACTCCAGCTCTGGCAACATCAACTCCGACGTTCCAGCACTCGGACGCTTCGACGACAGTCCGACGGGTGGATTGCGTTTGGTAGGCACGGGTGGTAACGACGACATTCCTTTAGACGATCCACCCATAATCGCTCCGACCACCGGCGTGGGGCACTCCTTTGCGGGTTCTTCCAATACCAGCTCCAACACACGATCCTCCGGCGACCAGCGCATTTCGATGCAGGGGCGAATGCGATCGGACGGACGGTTGACGGCGTTGTCCGGTGACATGCGAAACAAAATGGAGGACAAACTCAGCCAATCCGGCGATAACAACTCCGCCCAAGTCCTGCGACACTTCGAAGGAGATCAGCTCAACGGGTTCAGTTCTACGATTGTTGCGGGCCGAAATGTCAGGGGCAAGGCTGCTGCAAATGCCGAGGATACGTTCGGTGCGAGCGTCGGCTTGGATAGTAGTAACGAAGCCTCGTTTTCGCCCAACCAGAACAAGACCGAAATCGATGTAGACGGCGGCAACTCGTCCGTGAACTTTGAGTACGTCACGACGTCGGGCTGGGGGCACATGACCTCGCCAGCAGGTTCCAACACCTGGTCGGCAACCCAAACCGACAATCAGTTCAAACGGCAGTATGAAAAACTGGAAGCCGAGGCCGTTGTCGAGAACATCACTTCAACATCAGGAACCGCTCATCGCGAGGGGGCTCAAAAATCGTTGCAATCAACAAGCTACTCGAATGACTTGACCGTGGTCAATTTCTTTCCCGAAAGTCCCGCTCGCTCCGATTCGGGTGGTCCAGCGTTTGAAAAAATCACGTTCAAGAACCGCGATTCGTGGTCCATGCTCCAAGACGGCGAGGGGGCGATCGACAGCACGCTCGGTTCGGACGGCGAGGTCCATTCGACCGGTGGATCCTCCGGTTCCGCGACCGAGAGTTTCAGCTACTCGGCGGATTCATCATTTGTACGTCAGTACATTCTTCCCGAAGTCGAAGATCGCTTCAACGATGTGCGATTTGCCCGCTATCACCAAACAGCCAGAGCGACGGCATCTTTTGATCCGAATAACCCCAACGCGACCGATCCTCCTCCAACGATTTCCGGGGACGATCGCGTCATCGTGACCGGTGTGCAGTCGCACATCAATCAGAAGAAGATTTTCGGAATGCCAATGGTCACCAGTACCACTCGCATCCTCGAGACAGGATGGACGACGGTGACCTCGACCATCCACATGATGGGAGTCGACGGCGATGATTTCGGTGGTCCAATTAGCGATACCGTTTCTTACTTCGAGCCCAACTGGGACCCTCGCAGTGTCTACGAATCTGGCTTGGATGGGATCCCACTCCCGGAGGGGCGTCGAGACGTCGATGGCAATTTAACCCGTGAACCGGCCGGTTATGTTGACCCGAGTTCGATTGGCAGAAGTGGTCGCACCTGGATGGACTATCTCGTGGAGAAACTGGGTGGAAAGCGAGGAGATGCTTTTGATCAACAGGTCAACTTTGCATCCGGCTTTGGCGACAACCTCACGCTGGGCGCGAGCGCTTGGTTCCGAAGTCACAATCCGTTCCTGGGCGATTACGTTGACTACGAGGGGACATCCTACTTCATGGGAGACATGGCTGCCAATTTCGTTCCTGGCCCAACGTCGATCGCGAAGAAAGGAACGATGGTCTGGAAGCTCTACAATCAATACGACGACGCTGGTCGCTGCGCTAGCATTGCGACGAAACTGATTCAAGGAGGCTGCTTCGTTGCCGGGACGCCCGTCACCGTTTCGAGCTTGCCGGGTACCGCTCCGCGCATCGATTCCCATTGGTCCGACCCTAGTTGGCTCGACGCACCTTCACATGATTTGCCGTGGCTCAGTCCAGACCGCTATTCGTCCGTTGCGACGCGCACCGAGCAGCTAGTTCCCATCGAATCGCTGCCGATCGGAGCGCGGGTTCCGACCAAGAACCCCAACCGATGGGAAGTCGATCCGCAACCTGAGCCTGATCAAGACACCTGGGCCAAGCTTTCGATCACCGTCGAGCGGAGCGATGGCGGCATCGTCGACGCGGAGATCATTCGGCCACGCTCGTGGATTCTACATAACGGCATCTGCGCTGGTCGACTCTTGCCGATGAATCTGCCCGAGCTCGAAGTCTCCGGCTTGGCCATGGTCACGTCCATCGACGATTGCCCACCGATCGCCGACGGCGAAGGCTCGGTAGTCACCGCAAGGTTTGTTACGCGCGAAGTTCATGTCGTTGCCAGCGTGGATGTGCTGGGTGCCGACGGCACTGTCGAAACGATCACCGGAACGACCATTCACCCGATCTGGTCAGTCGATCGCCAGGAATGGGTCCCGCTAGGTGAGCTGATCGAGGGCGAGACTCTTCAAGGACATGATGGACTTGCGGTAGTTTTATCCGTCACGCTTTCGCGCGTTTCGCAGCCCGTCTACAATATCGAAGTTCACGGCGAGCACGTCTACCAAGTCGGCGAGTTGGGCTTGGTAGTGCATAATGCGTACATCCCAAAGGTTTCGGAACCTAAACTAGCGAATTTAGTCAGAGATTTATTCAAAGGAGCAAAAGTTCCTAATCCCATTGGAACTGGTTCGACAGCCGATGCAGTACGAAATGAACTGCTCACAGGTCTCCCGACGGGGGGACGATTTCACTCGCAAAAAGCCAAGGAGTATATAATTGCACTTACGAAATGGCTGAACAAAAACCCCAATGCTTCTCACTATGACCAGCTCGTTGCGAGAAGCTTGATTGAAGACTTACAGTCCGCATTAGTCGGTAAATGATCATGAAGTTGAGCAGTCACAGTTTTTGTGAAAAACTAGCCGATAAAATCCCCGAAGCTCAAGCAATTCTGCGTGTGCATCTCAATGAATTTGACACCTTGCTCCCAAATGTATTTCTAGCCGAAATAACGAGATACGTTCTATCGGGTGGAATAGCGCGGGAGAGAATTGTAGAGTTCTTTGAGAATAATTTTCACAACCTTGGCGACGAGGTGGAAAACTTGATAGCTGTATCATTTGTCGAAAACATCGAGACAGCGAAAGAACTCAATTTTGCAACAAATGGAGTTGACGCGACAAGAATCATTACAGAGTGGCACAGGCAGAAGGGACAATAAACAGCCCCGCTAAGAAAAACATGCTGTGTCTGCCAAGAATGGATCCAGTAAACGAATTCACGGTGCCCAAGCATTGAAAGGGCAACCAATCGGTTCTTAGCCGCAAGTGAATTATCGACGATTGCCCGTCGACGGCGAGGGCTCGGTAGTCACCGCAAGGTTTGTTACGCGTGAAGTTCATATCGTTGCCAGTGTCGATGTGCTGGGTGCCGACGGTACTGTCGAGACCATCACCGGGACTACCATCCACCCAGTATGGTCGGTCGACCGGCAGGAATGGGTCCCGCTCGGTGAGCTGATCGAGGGGGAGACTCTTCAAGGACTCGATGGAATTGCGGTGGTTCTGTCCGTCACGCTTTCGCGCGTCGCGCAGCCGGTCTACAATATCGAAGTCCACGGCGAGCACGTCTACCAAGTCGGCGAGCTGGGGCTGCTGGTGCATAATGCGTGTGAAGGGGTTTACGAATTCGTTACGACTGGTGGGGAAATTTACATTGGCCAGTCCAAGAATATTCCTCGTCGACTAAAACAACACGTTAAGTCGGGTAAACTCGATCAGGCTCAAGCGGTGACCGTGAATATCGTCGAAGGTGGGAAAACTGCTAGGGAACTATTTGAATTGGGGAGAATAAATGCCCTTGGTGGTATCAAGAATCTAGCAAACAAGGTCTTGCCTATCAGTGATGAAAGACTTTCATCTGTCCTGAAACTATTTGGTGGAGGATAACATTGAGCTATCGACTTGAATCACTTGGTGAAAAAACAGTTGCAGTTGTTTCGCAGCCCCTTGATCAGAAAAACATTGAGGAACTGCGCGGTCTAAATGTCAACACGGTGGAAGTTGTTGATGGCAAAGGGTGGAAAGGCGGAAGCATTGATTTCGTTAGTAGAATGGACTTTGTGGAACATTTTTGCGTTCGGACAATGCTTGCGCCTGCTAACGACATAAATGCCATTGAGAATATGCCGCAACTCAAAACGCTCGAGTTGGAAACGTGCTGCAAGTCGCGCATTGATTTTCAGAATCTTCCTCATTTGGAGCGTTGTAGCTTGAAGTGGCGAAAAGGGTGCGAATCGCTCTTTGAAAAAAACAATCTTAGGTCGCTCGTGCTGATTGGCTATCGCAGTTCTCGTCTACCAATTGACTCTTTGATAAGACTTGAAAAACTCCAGGTTTTGGATTCTAGCATTGATTCGATCGATTTCTTGCATGGCATGAGCGAGTTGCGTCAGCTACGATTGACCGCACTTCGTCGTTTGATGCATACTGATGCTATCGGTGCTCCTTCAAAACTTGAGTTTCTGAATATCGACTCCTGTCGAGGATTCGGAAAAATCGATCGAATTGCGGCACTAACCTCACTGATTTATCTCGGTCTGCTGAATCTTGGTGAGATTGAATCGCTGAATCCTCTTCTTGCTCTGACGAAGCTCGAAGCATTTTTCTTTTACGAAAACACCAATGTTTTAGATGGAGACGTTGCGTCTCTGCACAGGCTGCCAACGTTGAAGCACATATCGTTTGCAAACCGACGACACTACAACTGCAAACGTGAAGATTTCGCGCAGTATTTCAACCAATATCGTGGTAGAACAATTCAGTTTGCTGATTGATGACAACTTGTCAATTTGAGCATCTCATATTTCGGGTGAATGGAAGATTCTATTGAACATGACAGACAACATCTTGGAAGTTTCATTGGTCGCGGAGAACCAGGTGCAGTTACGTGCGGTGCAGTTACGTGCCACCCACTTACTTGACAAGCGGGGTGATTTAAGTAGAGTTTGCGGGTACAGGAGAAGCCTAGATGCCAAGACCGTTGCGTGCTGAATTATTTGATCCGAGTGAGGTCTGTATTGTCCATTGCGTGCAGCGGTGCGTGCGTCGTGCGTTCTTGGCTGGCGAAGACCCGGTGA
>VGZN01000088.1 GCA_016872635.1 Planctomycetota bacterium
TTTTCAGCGATTAGGCATGGAGGTCATCCGAGGGTCAGTGACTGACCCATTGGTTTGCGACCAAGCGGTGCGCGGAATGGACGCGATCATTCATACCGCTGCATTGGCTGGAGTGTGGGGGCCGAAGCGCGCGTACGAACAGACCAACGTCGAAGCGACCGATGCGTTGATCGACGCATCGCGAAGGCATAGACTTCGCGCGTTTGTCTTGACGAGTTCCCCGTCCGTGACCTTCGATGGTTCCCCGCAGTCGGGAATCGACGAGTCGGTCCCCTATCCCACCAAATGGTTGTGCGATTACCCCAGAACCAAAGCTATTGCCGAGCAGCGTGTGCTGGAGGCCAACGATCCCGGAGCGATGAGCACTTGCGCATTGAGACCACATTTGATCTGGGGTGTTGGGGACCCGCACTTGATACCACGCGTCATCGAGCGGTGCCGATCGGGAAGGCTTCGGTGTGTTGGAGACGGTAGCAATTTGATCGATACCGTGCATGTCGAGAACGCTGCTATGGCTCATTGTTTGGCACTGGAGAGATTGTTGGATCATGATCGTCGAGCATCCGGTCGAGCCTATTTCATTACCGACGGTGAGCCGCAAGGTTGTTGGGATTGGATCCGAACGATCTTAGCGGGCGCGGGTCTTCGAGCCCCTGATCGCCGCATCAGTTTGCAGCGAGCAGTCCGAATTGGGGTGGCGCTGGAGGTCATCTACCGGTTTCTGAGAATCACCGCGGAGCCACCTATGACTCGCTTCGTAGCGGCTCAGTTGGGCGTCGATCATTATTTCAAAATCGACTCCGCACGAGAGAGATTGGCCTACCAACCGGAAGCAAACCGAGCCGCTCGGGTTGCCGAACTCAAGTCCTGGCTGAGTCGTCTGGATTGAGTGAGACCGATTGAGTGAGACCGCCAGTGGCAAGCTTGCCAAGAAGCAATGCTAGAGGCAATGCTATCGGTGTGCGATCGCACGGGTCAAAGAAGGATCGGACCTGATCCCTCGGAGGGACCTTCTTCCCATTGTCGCCGCACTTCCCGGAGTCCGTACGCGCAAAGGTCAAATTGCTCACTCAATCGGTGGAGTAGGTCGCTTGGGGCTTCTTGGTCTTCTTCGTCTTCGATTTCGCTTGCGATTTCATATGCCAACTTGCCTTGTTGGCAGTAGCTCACAAAGGGATCGCGAGCGCTTACACCTTCGATGGGACCCAAGGCCCGAATCGACTCCGGGTATAGGCCGGTCCAAAACAGGGTGAAGTCGCCGATATGACGGTGGACTTCGCGCCTCGCCAAACCGATGCGGTGTTGGGCTTCTGCGACCATTGCAACGACCTCGGTAGCAGGTAACCCGTTTAGTTTTCGGATGCGGAGCATCGCATCCGTCTTGGTAAAGCGGACCAGCAAGTGGCTGATGTACTGCACGAGTTGGGTATCCGCGATCCCGAGGACCGTGAAAAACGTGTATTCGGACAAGCCGGCAAAGTAACGCTCGAGGACACGATTGTCCCCAGGACTCGAAGCACCTTGAAATCGCATTTCGAAAAGCTCCCAAGCACAGAACCACAGGAACCGTTTCTACCCTTCTCAAAGATATTTCTTAAAACCTCGCCGAGTCAAGATTAATCCTTTTGTTTTCAGGGAGCTGTCGATTAGTCGTTCTGATTTTACGAGGCGCTTTGCAGGGTTGTGGCGTCGTCCCTTCCGAGGGGAAATTAGGAGTAAACCTTTGACTTTCTGGGGGTTTCGTCGCTAAACTTAGGGTGTCATTTGAGCTTCCCCACACAGCTCGCTTCGGACCGCGTGCTTGTCAAACAGCGACCGTCTTGGATGGACGTTTCGTGTTGGCGCAAGAGCGTTGTTGGGTTTTAGAACAACGGGACCCATCCCCCATGGACATCACCTCCTCCAAATCCCTCTTTTCTTTCGGGGAAGTTGCGAATTCCGAGTTTACGGACGAGCAACTGGTGGCGTGTTATCTCGAGACTCGAGAACCGCAGCATTTTGAAATGCTGGTCCGGCGTTACGAGCGGGAGATGTACACATTCCTTCGACGGTTTTTGGGGAATGCTCAGCATGCAGAGGACGTGTTCCAGGGGACATTTCTGAGTGTCCACCTTAGGATCGAACAATTTGAGCCAGGAAAACGCTTTCGACCTTGGCTCTACGCGATCGCGAGCAATAAAGCGATCGATTTCATGCGTCGGAACAAGCGTCATCAGATGGCGAGTTTGGACCATAGCAGTCGGCTTGGGGATTCGGACGAATCGATCGTACAGCGTTTGGCCAGCAATGAAATTTGCCCTGACGACAAGGCTATTTCTAATGAAACAGGGGCTCGGGTTCGCGAAGCGGTCCGGGAGTTGAGTGAGCCTACTCAGCAGTTGATTCAGTTGGCGTTTTACGAAGGGCTCAAGTACGCCGACATCGCTGAAATCCTCCAGATTCCGCTTGGGACCGTGAAGAGTCGAGTTTTTACTGCGATTCGCAAACTAAATGAGATTTGGTTGCGTAAGAATGATGACCAGTGGTCGAACTAATGGTTCGGTCGTCAGCATAGGATGTACATCTTCGGTGGCTTTGTAGTTTTCGGCGAAGCAGTTTGTTATGAGTGGTGACGCGCCAAAACCCTCGGACGAAACCCTGTTGGGGTATTTGATCGGCGGTCTTTCCGACGAAGAGAATGCTCGTATCGAGGTGATGCTTGAGCAGGATGCGTCTGTGCGCCAGCGATTGCGAGACCTGCGGAGCATGCTCGAGCCTCTAGCCAGTGGAATGGGCACGGACGACTTGGGCACGGACGACTTGGGCAGAGAGGATTCCAACGCGGAGGGTATGGTCTTGGAGCCTCGAGCGGGGCTTGTCTCCGATACGATGCGCTTGATCCTCGAGCAAGAGTCGGACAAATCGCAGCGTCCCACGGGGTTTGGGGGGGCTTCCCAGTTGGATTGGTCGGAAGCGGCGATAGGGACTCGGTTGGCTTGGCTCGACAGTTTTGTTGCACTGGCGGCTGGGATTGTTTTCTTGTCCTTTTTGTTGCCAACGATTTGGCGTTGGCGCGAGTCTGCTCGACAAATTTCCTGCGCGGAGAACCTGAGGAACTTAGGTGTAGCACTCACCGGCTTTGCCGATTTCAGTCCTCAGCACCGATTCCCTGAGATCAACACTTCTGGTCCATTAACCTTCGCCGGAGTCTATGCGATTCGGCTTCAGGATGCGTCGCTTTTGGACTCGTCGAAGTGGCTTCACTGCCCATCGAATGACTATATCGACTTTCCGATGCCGGTCCCAACATCGGCAGAATTTCTGGCGGCCGCTCCGGACCAACAGCGTATCTGGCGGTACGTTGCGGGAGGTAACTACGCCTACAACTTAGGAAATTTGGTGAACGGCAAGTATGAAGCTCCGCGGAGCGACTCGCCGGTGCGTGTCGCATTGGTAGGGGACATGTGGCCGAAATCATTGGGGGCCATCGATAATGTCGGTTCGCCGATCGTTTTGCACGGCGACCGAGGAGCTAATATTCTTTATAGCGACGGAAGTACGCAGTGGATTCGAATCCCGGAACAAGTCCAAGGCCTTGCGGTCGACCACCCGTTTTTGAACGCGGATCTCGAGCAAGGGGTTGGTCGAGGGCTCAGCGATGCGTGCTTAGCACCGAGCTATTGGCTACCTGCAGCGGATCTGCCTGGGCACGAGTTGAAGCCGTTAGAGATTGACCGCGACAAGCACATCCCTGAGTAGTGCATGGGAATCGCCTCTTTGTGGCCGTGAAAGACCCCGTAGGCCGCAGGATCCATACGTTCATCAAGCCAGTGAACGACTCTTGAAGGATAGAAAGTTGACCTTAGGACCACCGCATCTACAATGCACTGCTCGATTTTTTTTATCCCAACAGGCGACTCCAAGATGACGCGATGGCTTGCGGCGATCCCAGTTTATAACGAAATGGGCACGGTTCAGAGCGTACTCGATGAAGTGGTGAAGTACGCACCCGACGTGCTCGCGGTCGATGACGGTTCTTCCGATGGTACGGCTGACCTGCTGGATGGGCGTTCGGATATTTCCGTGATACACCATCCGAAAAATCGCGGCTACGGGGCGGCACTTCGAACCGCGTTTGATTACGCCATCGAAGAGGGGTACGAGATATTGGTCACGTTGGACTGCGATGGACAGCATCAGCCCAAGCGGATTCCGAGATTTGTGGCTGCTTGCCAAAATGCGGACATCGTCTCTGGATCACGCTATTTGAAAACATACTCGGGGGATAGTGTTCCACCCGCGGAGCGGTTGTTCATCAATCGGACAGTGACCAAGCGGATCAACGATACTTTCCACATGAATTTGACCGACGCTTTCTGCGGTTTTAAGGCGTATCGTACATCGGCTTTGGAGCAACTCCGCATTACGGTCGATGGCTATGCCATGCCGCTCGAACTTTGGGCCCAAGCGGCCATGTTGGGGCTCCGAGTTTTGGAAATACCGGTACCGTTGATCTATCTCGATCTATCCCGTTCTTTCGGCGGAGCGCTCGATGATGGTAGGGTGCGTCTCAATCACTACAACCAAGTGATCGATGAAAGTATCCTCGAGATGCAAGCTCGTGGGTTCGGTCTGCAGTCTCCTGTTGCGGCCAGCTGTGGCGGAGAGTGTTGCTAGTGACCGCTGAGGTTGCAAAGGGTCAAGAATGGATTCGAGTACCTCGCGATAATCATACGGCCGTATTTTATCCTGATCGTGAGGACATCCCTTCCCTTCTGGCTCAAAATATCGAGCTATTTCGCAGCAACGAGACCCCTGCATGGATCCGTGAGTTGAGGCGCCGCGTTCGAGCCACCGCGTTCGAGGCTTCGCAAGCTTATCTTGCCGAGTACCCCACTCCTTCTTCTTACACTCCTTCTCCTTTCACTCCTGCTTCGTATACTCCTTCTTCTTATACCCAGGGCAATCCGAGCACCCAATCACCCTCGGTCGGTTCCTCACGATCGGATGTCGAGGTTCCATGGATTGTTGGCGGGCACCAGCCTGAGTTGTTTCATCCTGGAGTGTGGTTCAAGAACTTTGTCATCGATGCGATTGCGAAGGAGTCCGCAGGGATCGGTCTGCATACCATCGTCGATCATGATCTTGCACGAGCATCTTCGATACGTGTTCCCAAACGGGATTCTTTCAGTGGACGCTTGATCCAGTCCGCATGCGAACTCCCATTATGCCGAGTCGACACATCTCGGGCCGTTCAACAAACGCCGTGGCATGGCTTGAGGATCGATCGATCCGGACTTCGTAGAACCCTAAACGAGATCACCGAAGGATTGAATTCGGTAGGTGTTCAAAATCCAATGGCGCTCGATTTTTGGGACCAATTGGAAAAGTTCCAAGATGGGACTGAGGCAGCCATCGCTTTTTCCCAACTTCGGCATTTATTGGAAATGAAGCATGGTCTGGGTAATCGCGAGCTTCCGTTCAGCCGACTCGCACGCAGTGGGCCGTGGCAGGCATTTCTTCATCATTGCATTGTCCACGGAGAGGATTTGTATAGCATCTACAATCAATCGCTTTACGAGTACCGCGCGAGGGAGAGGATCAATAACCCCACGCAACCGGTCCCGCCATTGGGTCGTCGCGATGGATGGATTGAGCTCCCGTTTTGGCTGTACAAAGTTGATAGCAACATTCGTCAACGTTTGTGGGCGCAGCCCGCTTCGACTGAGGGAGAGCGTTGGCGTCTTGGTTCGGGTGTTACTCCGTCGGTATTCGATTGGACCATCGATTGGTCGACCGATGCCCATCGCGCGAGCGAAGCATGGGAAGGCTATCTTCGAGATGGAATCTGCATTCGTCCGCGAGCCCTCATGACCACTCTGTTCCTGAGATGCTTTATGGCGGATCTATTTGTACACGGTATCGGAGGTGGTGTATACGATCGATTGACCGATACGATCATACAGCGCTTCCTGCAAATGCCAGCCCCTCGCTACTTGACCTGCACTGCCACGGAATGGCTTGCTATGGACAGAGTGCCGGAACTGAACGCCAAGGCGCTTCATAGCAAGCGAGAGGTTTTGAAACGACAATCTCAATTGCTTCGGTCTCGACCAGAGTTGTTTCTCGATCCCAACAATACCATGGATGCAGAGTTGCAAACGCGACATGCCGATATGGTCGCAACCATCCCGCCCCGCGGATCCAAAAAACAATGGCATCGCGAGATCACTAGTATCAAGGCGAAAGTGGGGGATCGAGTCTCAGCGATTCGAAAAGAGAACGAAGAAGATCTACAGCGAATTGAGCAACAAGTTCACGAACTGCGATATCTAAACTCCAGGGAGTACTCGTTCATTCTCTTCCCGGAATCGGCTCTCTTGCCAGCCCTCCGAAAAATGTCACGCTAGCAAATTGCATGGATAGTTCCAACGACCAACTTGTTGCCTGGTAATGTATGCAAGCAAACCTTGTTGGAGCAAATCGGAACAAACACTAGGAAGACTTGGGGGGGTGGGTTGCTTGTGCGAATCAAAATCGTTTTTCTCATCAATCGCGACGCGTCAATTGCCGATGAAGTTCCCGGAGTGCACGTCCGTTCGCGTGAGAGGTAGTTTCTTCACCGAAGCACGAAAATTCGACTGACGAACGAGAGTATCCCGGTTGAGATTGAAGGTAGCGGAAATGATCGCATCGAACGGAGTTCGATTCCAACATAATTTCGTTTGGTTAGCAGCTTGGATCGTCGTATGCGTATGCCAGCTCGCCAGTGCGGAATCGTGGGCGCTGAAAATGTTTTCGGAGACGCACCATGATTTCGGGACCGTGAGTCGGAATGCAAAGACAGAGCATGCCTTTGTTATTGAGAATTGCTTTGAAGAGGATATTCACATTGCTAGTGTTCGCAGCAGTTGCGGATGTACGATTCCGGTGGCGACAAAGACGACGCTGAAGTCATGGGAAAAGGGTGAGATTCTCACACAGTTTAACACCCGGTCATTCATCGGTACGAAAAGTGCGATGATCACGGTTGTTATCGATAGGCCTTACTATGCAGAAGTTCAACTAACCGTGGGGGGTACCATCCGATCGGATGTTGTCGTTGAACCGGGGGAGATCAAGTTCGGCGAGACGGAGGTTGGCACTGCTAAATCGATGGATCTCAAGATCTCCTATGCTGGGCGTAAGGAGTGGCATATCGTTGACGTGCGAGGGAACTCCGATGCGCTGGAGGTGCGTTTGGATTCACCCACGCGGCAAGGGACAATGACGACCTACCTGATGCATATCACCCTAAAGGACAGCAATTCAGTTGGAGATTTTCTTGACGAGATGATCGTGGTTACGAATGAAGCCGATGACAAGGAAAACCAGTTTACCTTGCCTGTCACCGCCAAAATTCGACCACCTGTCACCGTGACACCTGAGTTGTTGTCATTAGGGGATGTGCATAGCGGTGAGCCGCGGCAACAAAAGGTCATCGTAAAATCGAAAAAGCCATTTTCGATCGCGTCGGTACAGTGTGAGGATGAACGATTCCAATTCACGGTACCAAACGGCGAAAAAACGGTTCATGTTCTCCCCTTCTCGTTTAAGGGCGAGTTGAACTCAGGGGAGCCACCACTTTCGGTACGCCAGCGCTTGACGATATTAACGAGTGCAGGAGACGAGGTGGAAGCGACGATTACAGCAAGGCTCGTTCAGTAATCCTCGTTGGACAAAAAACGTCATGATATCGTTCGCTATTTGATTTTCTCAGCCAGCAAATCGCGAGCTTTACGATCCAGTTCCGCTGCCTGAGTTCGAGCTTGGTCGATTGGCAATCCCGGTCCAATGCCTGGTCGGGTATGTCGTGTCGCACTGAGCCAAGCGAGCTTCAAGGTGTTTTGCTTTTTGCTGATCGTGTCGAAGACCGATTGTGACTGGGGGTGGGGAGGTAGGCCCTTTTCGTCGAGCGATAGACCCCACGCTGTCGCCAGTGGTTCTGCGATGACGGCTTGTCCGGCAGCATCGGGATGCACCCCATCACCAGCAAACGTAAACTGTGGGTTGGACTGGCGTTTGAGAAGTACGGCTTGTTTCATCGCTGCGTGCGTGTCGAGTACGATCCAGCCATCTTTCTTTTTGCTGAGAAGCCATTCGGAGTAAGCTTCCAGGACGTCGTCGTAGCCTTGGTAGGGTTGGCGGTATTCCTCCAATCCAGCAGGTAACAGACGATCACGAAGTGGTAGTGCGTCGAAAAAGGCGGGCGTAAGGTGGAGGATTTGCGATCCGGACTTCTCGACGAGTTCGTGAAGACGTTCTATGCCAGACTTGAACTTTGCAAAGCGTTCTTCACTGAGCGGATAGTAGATGCCATCGTTCATGCCATAGCAGGCGACCACCAGATCTGGACGGGTTTGTTCGAGGACTCGTTGCAATCGCTCATGGAGATCGGGCCGAGGAAACTGGCCACCCGCATGTCCCGGTTCGGATAACCCTGAAACGGTTTCGCTTGGAAGTCCAAGGTTCAGGAACTCCATGTGGCGTTCTGGATGCTGAGCGAGGACCGCTGATTCCAAGCTGACGATATAGCCCCCTGAGTGGGTGATGCTATCACCTAGAAATACAATTCGGTTCGCATCAGGTAAATGGCCTTGCGCTCGTACGTTGTCGCCGAGAAGACACGCTAGAAAAAGAGCGCATGCCAATGGGATCGAATGGGTGGTACTACGCATGGAACTTACCGCAGGAAGAAAAAGGGGGACACGGCTATCAGCCATCCATATGGATACGCATGGATACAAACCAAGTCGGCATGGATTGCCGATAGGTTGGTATAACAGTGTTGATGAATGGTTGTTGTTGGATCGCGTAAGGACATCTTACTCTGAAACCGATAGGGCGAGGGGGGATCGTATGGGCAAGTTTCATTCTGTGGTTTTGATGGTTTGCGCTCGCAGGGCCGCGATTGCAGTGACACTGTACTGTTGCTTGTTGGTCGGATTCGGCCAAGGGCGGGTCGGATTTTGCCAAGAAGCTTCCCTTGGCAACAAAGCTGGCCTCGTGGATCAAGGGGATGGACCGTCGGAACCGGTTCCGGGGAGTGAGGCAGAAGATGGACTGGGAGTGCATGGTTACGCAAAATCTGGTTCGGTCCGCATTCATTATGTGACGCGCGGCGAGGGGCCTCTACTGATCATGATCCATGGTTTTCCGGACTACTGGTACACCTGGCGCGAGCAAATACCCGAGCTTGCAAAGTCCTTTCGAGTGGTTGCGATCGACCAGCGGGGCTACAACTACAGCGACAAACCTGATGGGGTTGCCAGTTACGGAATCGACTACTTAGTGTCCGACATTGCCGCAGTGATCCAGCATTTCGATGCGAGCAAAGCCGTTGTTGTTGGGCATGATTGGGGTGGCATGGTTGCATGGTCCTTTGCATTGAAACATCCGGAAATGACCGATCGGCTTATCATTTTGAATCTACCGCACCCTAACGGTTTGCGGCGTGAATTGGCGACCAACCCAGACCAGCAAAAGAACAGTGCCTATGCAAGGTTTTTTCAGTCGGAAAACGCGAGCCAGCTTGTGAAAAAAGAAACTCTCGTGGGGTGGGTCAAAGATCCAAAAGCGAAAGCGCGGTACTTGGAAGCGATGGAGCGTTCATCGCTCGAAGGGATGTTAAACTACTACAAGGCAAACTACCCTCGGGAGCCTTACACGGAGGCCGGAGCTGTCGAAGCAAAGGTTCAGTGTTCTGTCCTGATGTTTCATGGGCTCAAAGATAAGGCGTTGCTCGCGAGCGGGCTCAATGGAACGTGGGATTGGCTTGAGAAGGACCTTACTCTGATTACGATTCCGGATGCGGACCACTTCGTTCAGCAAGATGCATCAGGAGTGGTTACCAAGAGCATAGTCCATTGGTTGGTGCGTTGAACGTTTTGTTCCCATCTTGAGCACACCACAGTACAGCACACCACAGTACAGCACACCACAGTACAGCACACCACAGTACAGCACACCACAGTACAGCGAAGGCTAGTACGTGGGCGGCTCCCATTTTCAACGAGTCGAATGATGTATAGCAATGGGAGAACTATGGGAATTTCGGCGATCGCTTTTCGATGAACGCTTGCAGGCCTTCGGAGGCTGCCTCTGTGCTGCACGCCGTTGCCATCACAGCGGCACCGCTCGATAGATGCATCATCACAGACTCACCGATCATTTCATTGATCAGCCGTTTGGTCAGCTGGATCGATTCCGCGGAACTTAGGGCGATCTCTTTCGACCATTCATTGGCAGATGCCCAGATGAGGTCACTGTTGACGAGGCGATGCACCAGTTGCACACGGCGGGCTTCGTTCCCGTCGATGGTTTCAGCCCCTAGGAGTATTCTGGCGGCGAGGGATGCTCCGCATCGAAACGCGAGGAGTGGACTGACTAAGCCTGATACCAGTCCAAATCGCGGTGCGGGAGAGCCAAATCGAGCGTTCGGCGACGCGATCACAAGATCGCTTGCGAGTACTAGCCCCAAGCCGATTCCTAGCGCTGGGCCATCGATGGCGGCGATGATAGGTTTTGGCAATCGCAGCATCGATTCGATAAGCTCTTGGAGTTCATCGGCGATTTCTTGCCATTTATCGAGTGCATCGGCGTCTTGGGAAGTCTCATGCCATTCGGAGAGATGGATCCCCGAGCAGAAGTTGTCTCCCTTGGCAGATAGGATTACCGCGCGAACACTTTTGTCTCGGTGGAAATCCGAAAAAGCATCGATCAGTTGTTGGACCATTTCCCGCGACAGTGCATTGCGAGTCGCAGGAGCATCGAGCAAGATCGTGCCGCTTGGAGCGGCTTTTTGAAGCCGAATCATGATCCTGAGCCGCTACCCGAATTACTTTTGCTGGAATCCTAGTTGCTTCTGAACATTGGAGAACCATGCAGGGAGTGTCCGGGCAGATTCGAGGTTGGCAGCGTTTTGAACCCCGGTGGTATTTGGGGCCGTGGAGAATCGCGCGAGTAGATCGTCTTCACTCGGCGCGAAGTTGTTGACCTTGATCACGTAATAAACTTCCTTTGCTAGGTCCGCAACGACGGTGGATTCACCAGGTGCGGTCGCGAATACTTTTTCCATGAAGTCATTGCCGATCGGTTTGAGGCCATCGACATTGCTCAGTTGGATATCAAAGTTTGCGAACATCGCATTGAGCCATGTGAATGGGGTTGGGCGAACAACAAGAGCGCGGTCGGTTTCGGAGTCGAGCGACTCGGTCAATGACGAGGCTCCGACGCGTGAAGCCAGTTCTTTGGCTTTGGCTTCGGCCAATTCCGCAGCCCGTTGGGTTTGCCAGACGGTTTCCACGGCTTCTTTAGCGCTTTCGTAGGACGGGGTCGATGCCGATTTTTGGTCTACTTTCCAGAAGAGGAATCGGGTCAGCATGGAGGAACTGATCAATGGAACATAGAGGTTCCCGATGTTCTCGCTGTCGTAGGGATCGGGTTCGACGCCGATCAGTTGGATGAACTCAAAGGGTTGCATCCGGATCCCGCGAGCGACCCGCGACCTGCCTATGGGTAAGGCGCTGGCGGTGCGGATATCGACCAGGCCGGTTCGGCCGTATTGGAAACCGTACTTATCGGCGATTTCTTGAAGGTTCAGTTGTTCAGGTTCTGTGACGGAGCGATCCTTTTCTGCGACCGCTCGCTCGTAGGCTCGTCGATTGACCGAATAGATCTCCATTTGGTCACGGATTTCAGAAATGCGTTGTTCCAGAACCTTGAAGGCCTGTCCCGCTGCCGATTCCCGCGCGATGGCTTCGCGGACTTCTTCGAAGGTTTGGGTCCGCATCGGCGTGCTCTCAGTCGGAGGAGTTGTCGGTGGAAGCGGACTGGTGGCGTCGGCAGGGGCTGAATCCTGGATGGTCAGCGTAGGTGTTTCGGTTGCCGGTGCAGGCTGTGGTTCGGCCGCTGGGTCTTGGTAGCTGACCAGCTTCACCGTGGAGTTTGGATTCCTAGGGACGTTGGCTTGAGGTTTTTCCCCATCGGCTGGGGCATCGGATGGATTTTCGAGGGTTGGAGGCAATCCGGCGGGTGGTTCGGTAGCAGGTTTATTTTCGGTGCTCTCGGCCGGGGCATCGGGCTTTGGTGTATCTGGAATGGTTGTGTCAGCAGGTTTGGTCGTGTCTGGAACACGGTATTGGTTTTCTTTGACACGGCGTTCGTATTCGGACCGGAGTACATTCTCGGGGATTTTGGCCATTTCCTCATTGATGATCTTATCGACATCGCAGGAAATGAATTGGAAGTCAGCCATCTGAGGGGTCATGAAGGCAGGCTCGGTTTGGATAGGAACATCGATTCGGGTGAGGCTCTTTCCTTTATCGAACAGAGCGCGCAATTCGCGATCGCTGGGCTTTGCGGTGACTTGGGTTTCAAAATCCTTGACGAAGACTGGGAAGGCTTCGATCGATGCGGTCTTGTTGAAGCGTTGGAAGTATTGCCAATTCTTGCTCGGTGGGGCTAGGACGGTGGTAGGAAGTCCTTGCGAGTTGACTCGTTCTTCGAAGCGTTCGGAAACATTGGCAACGCGTAGAAGCGCGTTCTTGGTCAATTCCTCTCGCATCAATCGATTGAAATCCATCAGGTTCATTCGCCCGCCTGAAACTTCGCGGAGAGCTTTTTGGATTTGATCACCGGACAGTTTGCCATCGACAAACTTTTGCAGGAATCGCTTGACCGATTGATCGTCGAAATGGATCCCCAAGCGGTTCGCTTCGGCGACGAGCAATTTACGCTGAACGATGATTGAAGGATCGCGTGTGTCTTGAGAGATTCCGACGACGGAGAAATCAGGCCGCACTTCTGGGACTTGTGGGAAGCCGCCTTTGTCTCGCACATCCACGGCCAGTTTTCGCAAGAAGGTGTTGGCTATGGCTAATTGTGTGAGTTCGGTGTCGAGTTGTTCGCGAGTGATCGAGCCCCCGGCCCAGGACGCCGTGATCGCTTTGGCATCCCGATTTCGGCCTGCGGTGGCACCGTAACCTGAGAAAGACTGGAGCATCGGTGCGACCACAAAGGACAGGATCGCAATCAAGACGGCTCCTGCCATCCAAAGACGCTGGTTCTTGCGAAAAATCGAAAACGGGCTGGCCATGAAAAAACGTTCCTTGAGTCGCTGCGATTCGAGAGGCGGAAAGCCATAAATGCTTAGCAATCCGTGGATTGTAGGGTTTCCTCAAACCCATGCAATCGCAGTGTTGGGGCGTATTTTGCCAAGCGAGGGGGACTTGACAGAATGGCAACCTTCCGATCACAAAGCGATTCGAGGCGTTGCCTGTGTTTGCCCTCCCAAAGAAACCCTAGAACCAAATGAGCCAAAAAAAGTCCCT
>VGZN01000089.1 GCA_016872635.1 Planctomycetota bacterium
GTTCTTCTTCTTGCAGGCCGCCCAAGGCAACAGCCGACAGAACGTCCTCCAAGCTCCGAAGATCACCATGTTCGATGGACAGTTGGGTACTATCAACGATCAGGCCTTCAGGCCCTTCGTTATCGGTTTCAACCCAGTCGTCGGAGACTTCGCAGTTGCACAACAACCTGTCATTGTAGTTCTGAGCGAAGGGACCCAGATGAACGTCCAATCGGTTGTCTCTCAAGACAAGCGATTCGTACGCCTCACTCTGATGCCTCAATTCACCCGCTTAGAAGCCACCGATCGTGAGTTCACGTTCCAAGGGCGAAAGAACACGAAGACAGGTACCAGCATCCTCGATGGCAATGGCAAGCCTACAGGCAGCCGCAACAACGAGGAGGAGTTCATCGAAGGTACTACCGTCCAGCAACCAACACTCGGAACTACGTCGGTCAGCACAACCGTCAGCGTTCCTGATGGTGGCACGATCCTGATGGGTGGTATCAAACGTCTCCGTGAAGGTCGAACCGAACGGGGCACGCCGATGCTCTCCAAGATTCCGTACATCAATCGACTCTTCAAGAACAATGCAATTGGTCGCGAAACCAGCACGCTGATGTTCACCGTAAGTCCACGGATCATCATCCCAGCTGAGGAAGAAGAGCAATTGGGTGTTTCCAGTCCACGGCCGTAATCACCACGACTGTAAAGGCTGAAATAAGAAACTTGGTGCTTCAGAACGAACCGATGTCCGAGGCTTCCAAGGCCAGAAAACACTTCGAACGATAGAATCTTCGCTTGAAAACCCCTAAGAGCCCCGGAAAGTACTCCGGGGCTCTTTTTTTGGTAGCCGTCGCAGGTACCAAGTTCCAGTTTTCCCAACTGACCTCGTCAGGAATAAAAATTAAAAAATCCGGTCCCATCCCCGAACCAATCCGGGTTTTTAGTCTCTTAATGTCAATCGACGGTCATCGAATTTACGATGATCGGCGAGGAGTCGGTTGTTTTCAGCAAACGCGTAGGGTAGGATCCATTCAAGGGCTCCAAACCTTTTGAGGTAGGACTCTGCGGTTGTTTGCCAAAATCGCTTTACTCTGTTTTTGCTTGATTCTTCTCAGTTTTTTACTTGTTTCATCTCATGCTGCGCTTAGCGGTGCAGGGAGGATGCCATGCGTTTACTGAATTGTGCTCAGCGATCTGCCAACGTTTTTGCTGTGATGCAAATCCGTGCTGTCGTGACACTTATCAACGCGATGCATCTCCTTTGCCACCTTCTCGATGCGCACCCCAGTACGTCGAGCAAGCGGACAAGGACCAAATCGTCCCCGCGTTGCTCGAGTTCCAAGGAATGGGGCATAAGCACTAGTGAGGTTCTCTGGCTAAATACCGGAAAACCAGCTTATGCAACCATTCGTCGAGGCAACTCGATTCGACAGCAAGGTCAGTAGACCCAAAAACCTTGGAACAGAAGCCTTCAAACGCCGTCGTTTGATCGCGCCAGATGTACTTCCCTCGCTAGCCATTTTGTCTAGGTATCCCGTTTCGATATCCGAAACGGATCGATTCAGCCTCAGGCAATCGGCACAGCACTCTCGGATCCACCGTCCGAAAAGGCCCACATTGTTGTCCTCCATGGACAGCGTCGTGGAACCTCGTCACGACAGGTCCCAAACGGAGCATGAGATATGTCCACCGCAGCACTCAACGCTGATTTCGCTCAGTACCAATTGCACGATGTAATCAAGGCTGCCCAACAGGGTAACCGCACCGCCATGGACGAACTTTGCGTTCGGTTCGAACGCCAAGTCCTCGCAATCGCTTTCAAACGATTAGGAAATTGGGACGAAGCGCAGGAATTGAGCCAGGACGTGTTCGTACAAGCGTTTCGGCGACTTGACCAGTTGCAGACGCCAGAAGCCTTTCCAGGATGGATTCGTCAAATCGTGGTCCGAATGGCGATCAATCGGGCGACTCGTCGACGACGATTGGCCAACATCGATCAGGAAATCCTCGAAGCAACTGTCGTCAGTCACTCCGATCCTTCGAAGGACGCGATGTCCGATGAGACGAAACAACAAGTCCATCAGGGGCTGAGAAGCTTGCGCGACTTAGACCGACAGACTTTGGTCGCGTTCTACTTCGAAGAGCAATCGCTGGTGGAGATGAGCAAGACTTTCGATGCCCCTGTCGGAACCATCAAGCGCCGACTTCACACCGCAAGAAAACGCCTCGCTCAAGCCTGTAGCGTGCTCGTCGGTCCAGACGCCATTTAAGAATGCTGCAGCCCTAGGGTTGCAGCAGCAATACCCCCGTCCCGGTGGATAAGACTTGCAAACCGCAAGCCCCCGGGTCGTAGGGGGCGCGTTGACGCAGTGCAGGAGCAGTACTGCCTGGTCGGTAACTTCCCGCGCTCGAAATTTCTTTGCAAGGTGGATGCAAATAGGCAAGGTAGGGAGTAAAGAACAGCCCCGAGTAAAACCTACCTCCCGACAACACTGGCTGCAATGGCGGGCAGCGTTCATGCCCGTGTTGCTCCAGCATGATGTCTTCATAATAAGTGGGGAAATGGCAGTAAACGGGAGCAACCCACTCTTTGGAAGAGAGTATCCAACCTCCTTCGCGATCTGGTCCATACGGCAACGGAATCGGGTCAGGTAAGCGTCCCTCAATCGCATCCTGAGGTGTAATACCAGTCCCAATACCAGAAAGGGACGTATTGGGTATGACCAATGGCTTAACCCGAAGCGGCTCTAGGCTCCGCACATTCTGGGTGGGCACCCCGCTCCCGCTCTGCTGCACTGAAGCAGTAGTATCCGCGGTGGGAGCCTGGCCAGAAACCGGATCATTCCCTGTTACCGAAGGTGCTGCCACTTCGGTAACTGCCGGCACTCCGCCTCCTGCTATCGGTTCCTGGTTCGAGGTCAACCGATGCGTACTGGCCGAATTCGATCCACGTGTTTCGCGAACGAATCGTGGGGAATCCTCCGCGTTTATCGCAGTCACACCAAACTGCATCCCCACCGCGAGACCAGCGACCCAATGCGTCTTCATCGATTTTGCCATCCTAGCCAACCTGAGTGACATCCTGCCACCTCGTTCATGTGTATCAAAAAGCCGGCCGTAGGGGTTGCCAATGCAAAAGCGTTGGCGGCCGACTCTTTAGGGTTCTCGGCATAACCCGAACTTTCCCATCAGAGGGCACAATCGAAATGCCGGGGAAGCCATCGCGGGAGCTCGGGTAACTGCTCCAAACGGCAAGCTTTATCAGAATCCGAACAACTCTGCACACAAAGAATGAGGCATTACCCAGTTGGAATCGCTCTGATAGCAATACACATGCGCGGGCGCTGTTTAAGAATCGCTACCAAATAAAAAAGCGTAGTCGAAACTACGCTTCTTCAAAGAATGCACTCTCAAGCAGCTCCATTCGCCGTTGGGTGCGTTTTCTTCCAGTATTGGTATGCAGCACGAATATCCTTCAGATGCATCCAATGACCATGAGTTTTCGTCGTACTCGAAACCATTGTCTCCGGCGCTATTTCGCCCTTTTCGATCTTCTTCAGGAAGTCCGATTCAGCGATTGGCCCAACAGTTTTCGATGCCCCCCAAAAACCCTTTTTCATATAATACCAGTCAGCTGACATGCGTCACTCCTCCTAGGCAAACAACAAAAAATACGATGATTGCGGCTGAACTCAGGAGTAACCGACTGTGGGCGACCGTTTTAACTAACACCTTACTATAGGAAAGGTTTCGGCATTCTTTCTAGTCTTAAAAAGGATAATTCCACGCGATTTCCTCGTAAGTTTGTCACAGGCCTCGTCCAACCCACTCTAACGGGTGCCTTGCTGATTCCGATGAGTCGTCCAACCACGTAGCACTGCTGGAAATCTATTCGGGTTGGATAGCATTTTCTGGGAATCGACCGATGTGGCTTGAATCATCCTTTGCATTCCGTAAAAATTGAACCGCCGATCGGAACGAGACATGCCATTATTTTGTCAAAGTTACACTCTGACGAGGCATTGCATTCTTTTGAAGCCCGTTCCTCATTCACGCCAAATAGAGACAGTTCTCCTCATGCTCGCCCGAACAATCCTTGCGCTAGCCGTCGCGTTCTTGATTCTCAACGTACAACAGTCGCTTGGCCAAACAACCTCCAAGCATTCCACGTCGAAATCATCTAGCTCGAAACAATCTTCCGCCTTTCCGATCCAGCAATGGCATTCATCGATTACAAGTGGAGCCAATCGCTCGGACTTCAGAGACGCGAGTGGTCGCAGCACCGGTTCGTCGGTTCGCCAAGGAGATCGCGTCACCTTTCGCGATGCGAGCGGAAGGGTCACAGGAAATGCAACTGTCTCTGGAAACCAAATCACCTATCGCGATGCGAGCGGTAGGTCCATAGGTTCATCCTCGATTTCTAATCCATCGTCTTCATCCCCTTCGACCACATTCCGCTCCTCCTCCGGATCAACCCTGGGTTCCGCGCAATCGTCGAACAACAGCCTCCGATTCCGCGACGCTTCTGGTCGATCTACCGGTAGCGCAACTCGAAGTAGCGATCGCATCTCGATTCGGGACAGCAGCGGCAGAACCACTGGATCTCTGACGACGAAGAAAAAACCTTAGCTGCCTCGACAAGTGCAACACGCCTAGCATGAATCCAATCAAGGCTTGGCGACATGAGCCTGATTCTGCCAGCGACGGACGACGTTCCCTTCCGGCATCCAGACTACGATCTCCCCTGACGCAAAACCAGCAACGATTGCCTCTCGTCCTACCTCTGAAATGGTGATGAAGGTAGGCGGATCCTCGATCCCTAGTGTCGTCAAATCCAATGAGTCGAGATTATCGATCGAATAGTTTTTCTTCTTTTTTTCCTTGCCGTCTTCCCCCTTCGATTCGGTAACTTCTTCTTTGCGAAGTTTGAATCGACGGAGCGCACCTGCAACAGGGACCACCAGGACATCCTGAGTCGCAGCAAGCTTGTCAGTCCCCTGCCTGAAACCACTTCGAGAGGCTCTCGAATTCGAAGCGTTCAGTCCGGGAAAAAGTCGAATGGTTCCCGTTTCATCCAAGGTGATCACACCGTGTTTCAGCGAATGGATTGAAGCCACCACACGTTCGTGATCTGTGTAGCTCGTAAGGAGTTGCCCATTTCCAGCATCATAACTCTTGGCCGTCCGATCTCGAGAGGAGGTCAAAAGGATGAGTCCATCCTCGGACCAATCGACGGACGTGATCGCGGCTGCATGGGCGGCCTCCCTCCACACGATGCTGTTGGAGATCAGGTCTAAGACCAAAACGATACCGTCTTGGTTTCCTATACCAAGGCGTGTTCCATCTGGACTGATAGAAATATCGAGAGGGATATCTCGACATGTCCAATGCACAACTCGCCGCGAGCGCGCAGAATCACCACGAGCGGAATTGCCATTTTCGGTCGATGGATGTGTTAAGCCCCATGGAACACTTTCGACCCATCCAATTTTGCCAGGGTCTCCCGAACTGATGATCAGGGACGATGTCACCGAGTTCCATTCCAAATCCGCTACAAATCGACCTCGCGTGGGAATCCTCCCTTGCAGTTGCCCGTCAAACCCCCACACCAGCACTTCGTGATAGCCAGATGCAAACACAACTTGAATTTCATCCGCCAACGCCACTGCATTCACCGAATGAGGCCTAGTGTAGTCCTTCATCCGAGGTAATTCCGGCAGCTGGACCGACAAAAAACTTTCCAGAGGAGCATCCATCGCTCCATCAAAAACGGCCCCAGTAACGAGCCATTCTCGAATCGACTCGACTTCTTCCCAATCAAGCGGTTCCGCATCTTTGGGCATCCGTTCCCTTGCGTCGGTCGACACGATACGTCGAAACATTTCCCCGAGAGGGGAATCGGGATTCGCAGCATTCGAATCCATGGGTGGCCGTTGGCTTTCCCCCGGCTTGAGCATGGCCAAGGGTGTGGCCATGGAATACAGCCCCTCATTTTGGGAATCGTTGTGACAACCCAAACATCGCTCTGCAAAGATCCCAGCGATACGCCCCAATCTCGGCCGGAGGGATGCTGGCGGGTCCACCAACAAAGCAAAATCTGGGAGCTCCAATCCACCTCTGCCCAACGTCATACGATCAACACCCTCGCTCCTTGCAAACTGATTGCGATTATCCCACTCGAGCGTTCCTTGACTATAAACCGCCGAGCGATCCATCCAAAATGCGAACGCATACAAAGCAAAAAGAAGCATAGGCTTTGAAACCACGTACGAGGCACGGCGCCGAGCGGCGTCGACGTCTAGAGTATTCGCAAATTCGGTTCTTCGACAGAACGATTGTTGTCTCATAGCTCCGCCAGAGTTCATCTAGGCACTTCGTCCATTAAGGATTCAGCGATCCAATGATCCGCCCAACGATGCCACGTCCCTTGACGTTTGGACGAAGGATCTCGGGTTTTCTGCAGGTACCCCACATGACCTCCAAAATGAGTCTTGATCACTTGAATCGCCGGCGAATAACGACGATTTTCAAACAGTCGAATCGGCACAATAGGATCGTGGGCATCGACTAGCAGAATGGTAGGTACCTGGATTCGGTCCAATACATCGTGGGATGAACCCGCACGGTAATAATCTTCAGCGTTTTCAAAGCCGGCCAATTTCGAAGTCACCGTTTCATCAAACTTTCGAATACTCGAGTAATCTGCCGACTTCAAAACCTCCTTCCAGGAGTCCCAACGATCTCCTCGTTCACGAGATTGCCGCTTTAGCGCTTTGATGAAATATCTCGAGTACAAACGATTCGTTCCTCGTTCAATGTTCTTGCAACACTCCGCTAAATCGATCGGTGGAGCGACCGCAATCGCTCGCTGTACCGAGCAATGAAGTGGAAATCGGTGAGGATCTTTATCGGACTCTCCTAGCAACTTTAGGAGAATGTTCGCACCTAGGGAAACTCCGGCAATCCTCCAATTTCTGATCTGCAATTGATCACTCAAGTAATTGATGCATACTCGTATTTGCTCGTAACATGCTCCATGCGGTGGCAATTGGGTAGTCTCGTAAGACTGGCCAGCACCGGGCAGATCGACGCGAAACACGCGTCCGCCCAACTCGAGTGCGGTCTGAGCAATGTTCGTCATGTATGTCCCCGAATGGGACGAACCGAGCCCATGAAGAAGCAAAATTGCCGAGTCGGAAGTGGCGTCCTTAGGACTATTTTCATGAACTAGCATGTGCCCATCGGAACCGATTGGGATCTGATGTACGATAGGCGGCGGAAGAGTTGCGATCGGTCGATAGAATCCGGTGATGACGGTTTGAAGATGCCCGTTTCTCAAGAACCACGGCGGGGAATACTCCACACCTGGCGTTGTTCGTTCGCGAACACCAATTCCGCCCGTTTGTTCTTTATAGGTTGCGTGAGACATCGCTTGCAGTGTTAGAAACTCGTGATCGGGATACTCAATAATGAGCGTACTATGCGTTGGGACGTTGGCGTTCGATACGGTCGAGACCCCCACGGACAGAAGAGAACGTGTTCTAGGTGGCAGCGCGAGCTACTTTTCTTATGCAGCTAGTTTTTTCACCGCGGTTCGTGTCGTCGGGCGAGTAGGATACGACTGGCCAGATGATTTTACTCGACGATTGACGGAACGCGGAATCGATTTCCAAGGGGTAGCGAAAGATCTTTCGCACAAATCCTATTTTTGGCACGGTCGATATCGAAACGATTTTCAGGATCGAGACACCGTCGCTATCGAACTCAATGGCTTTGAGGAATACAAACCCACCGTTCCTGCTGCCTTCAACGATTCGGAATTTGTATTCCTCGCTGCGTCGGCACCCCACGTTCAATTGGAAACGATGTCTCAGTGCCCCAATCGCAAAATCGTTTTCGCCGATACCGTCGATATGTGGATCGAGACGACGCGACCGGAACTTTTAAAAGTCCTTTCACAAATCGATGGGCTTTTCATCAATGACATTGAGGCCAGGCAATTGACTGGTGAGCACCAAACAGTGAGGGCGGCCCAAGCAATTCGCCGGTTTGGGCCTCAATGGGTCGTGCTCAAAAAGGGAGAAAACGGCTGCCTGGCGGTAGGTCCCGACGATTTGATCGTTTCTCTTCCAAGTTATCCAAGCGACACCATGCTTGATCCTACGGGAGCCGGAGATAGCTTTGCAGGAGGAATGATTGGGTTCCTTTGCCAAGCTTTTCGCACCAACGACGTCGCAACGAGCCACTCCGTTTCCAACAGTCGTCAAATCAACCGCGCCCTGCTTCACCGCGCCCTTCTATATGGGACTTCGGTGGCAAGCTTTACGCTCAGTGACTTCAGCTTGAACGCCCTAGAAAGGCTTGAAAAAGTCGACATCGAGCGACGCGTCGCCGACATTCAAGCAATGCTTTCCGGAATTTGAACTTGGCTTTCTGGCACAAGACCTAGCCAGTCCCGTCTATTCCATACATAATCGTTGACTTGTTCCGAGTTAGGGCGAGCAAGCCACTGAATTCTAAAAACGAAACCAGGGTCCCAATAAAGGCCAATTTATGCCTCTCGCACGTATCCTCACCCAACACGGTATCGCAGCGGCCCGGGTCCATGGAAACCACGTAACACCGCTTGATCTTAAGCCAGCGGGTGTTCACTCTCTATCCGAATTGCTGTCTCATCCCGACCTCGTTGAACTCTCAAAGTCCCTTCCTGCGTCGGGTGAACCTATCGAGCATTCTCAAGCCAATTGGTTGCCACCGATCGACGACCAAGAGGTTTGGGCTGCAGGTGTTACGTACAAACGCTCTCAAAAAGCCCGTATGGAGGAAAGCGAAGCTGCAGCGAGCTGCTACGATCGCGTTTACACAGCTCCACGCCCAGAGATTTTTTTCAAAGCTACCCCAAACCGATGTAGCGGGCATCTTGGACTGCTCCGAATCCGTGATGACGCCACTTGGAACGTTCCTGAACCTGAACTTGCTCTGGTGATTTCCCGCCGCGGACAGATCGTCGGTTACACCGTCGGAAATGATATGAGCAGCCGCGACATTGAAGGTGACAACCCCCTCTACCTTCCTCAAGCCAAAGTCTACAACCAGTGCTGTGGGCTCGGTCCTTGGATTGCACTCGCGCACGAAATGCCCCCCCGCGAGTCCATCGAGATCAGTCTTACCATTTCTCGCAACGAGGCTTCGGTCTTCGAAGGAAAAACTTCCGTTTCCCAAATGGCCCGACAGCTCGAAGACCTTGTTCAATGGCTGATGCGGGATAACGATATGCCGCACGGTGCATTTCTACTGACCGGCACTGGCGTCGTTCCCGACAGCAACTTCACGCTTCACCAAGGTGATATCGTGGATATAAGTATCTCGGGTATCGGAACACTCACCAACACGATCATCCAAGGCTGAACCTATCATGAGCAATTCCTATGCAAACCCACGTCCTGTATCGATCGATGGCAAGTGGACCGTTGCTAGTTCCGCAAAGACCTTCCATGCGACGAACCCAAGTACAGGTGAATCGATCCATGCGGCATTTCCGGTAAGCGACTGGAGCGACTGCGATAAGGCTTTGGCATCCGCTGCTGCCGCGTTTCGCGAATCACGGAATCTATCAGGTGCGAGAATTGCTGAGTTTCTCGACGAATATGCGAAGCAGATCGAAGGGGACAAGGACAATCTCGTTGCGATGGCTCATGAGGAATCTGCGTTACCAAAGTCCCCTCGCCTCGCCGAGGTAGAACTTCCCCGGACTATCAATCAACTCAGGCTCGCCGCCGACGCGGCCCGAAATGGTTCGTGGCGGATGGCAACGATCGATCGCAAGGCCAATATTCGATCCTGCTATCGCGCTCTCGGTCCGATCGCTGTATTCGGACCAAACAATTTCCCCTTCGCTTTTAACAGCATCGCAGGTGGGGACTTTGCTGCAGCAATTGCCGCGGGCAATCCGGTTATTGCTAAAGCCAATTCGTCTCACCCCGGAACCACCGAACTATTCGGGAAACTCGCCGCATCAGCATTGCAAGCAACAGGCATGCCTGCAGGATTGGTGCAATTGATTTATCGAACATCGCATGAAGATGGTGAACGGATGGTGGCCGACCCACGCTTGGCAGCGATCGGCTACACCGGTGCTCGAGGCGCGGGGCTGCAACTCAAGGCTGTTGCTGATCGCGTCGGCAAGCCCTTCTACGCGGAGCTATCGAGCGTCAATCCCGTAGTATTCATGCACGGTGCCCTTCGAGAGCGAGGCCCAAAGCTCGCGGAAGAGTTTGTTGGAAGCGGCTTGATGGGGGCCGGCCAATTCTGTACCAATCCAGGATTACTACTACTTCTCAATAGCGATGAAACCGAGCAATTCATTCAATCCGTTGTCGATAAATACACGGCAAGCGCAGCAGGCACCTTGCTATCCCCCAGCGTGGAGTCATCCCTGGTCAAAAGTATCCAAGTGCTTTCCCAAGCTGGAGCTCGTCTACTGACAGGGGGAGCGAAAGTCCAAGGACCGCGCTGCGCTGTAGCGAATACTGTCTTGCGTGTTACCGGCACGGAAATGCTGTCCGATCCCCACACGTTCCAGACGGAAGCTTTCGGGAATGCGGTCTTGATTGCCGTCTGCGATTCTTATCAACAAATCGTTTCGATCATCGAAGCGCTCGAAGGAAACCTTACGGGGACTATCTACAGCGATACCCAAGGACTCGACGATCACGAATACGCCAAGATCGCGGATGCACTGGAGCAACGTGTTGGGCGAGTCTTGAACGACAAGATGCCAACCGGTGTCGCCGTTAGCCCGGCAATGAATCATGGTGGACCATACCCTGCCACCAGTCACCCTGGCTTCACAGCGGTCGGCATTCCAGCCAGCCTCCTTCGTTTCGCAAAATTGACTTGCTACGACGCTGTCCGCGAGTCCCGATTGCCAGAGGTTCTTCGGAGCGAAAACCCAACAGGTGCGACTTGGCGATCGATCGATGGTACATGGACTCTGGGAGCGATCGAGTAGGCATAGCAGGCTTCGTTATGACACGACGGCATGGCGAGCTTAATCGACCATGCTCTCTTTCCGATACAACTCGATTTCGTAAGGACCTAGGAACAACAGCAACAGAGATTGGTCTGCTGCATAGTTTCTAAATACATCCTTGAGGAAGTAGTCCTCACCTGGCCAAGGGTACGCGAAGACAATGGCAAAGTCATCGATTTCCAGGTCACGGTCTGCGTAGGCATTAGGGACTTGGTGGAAGAGCGATGCGTGGTTGGCTTGTCGCTTTGCCAGTCGCTCACTTCCCGGCGGAAGAAAATTTCCGTGCCAGATCTCAGCATCGATGCGCTCGCTTCGCAGCCATTTTCGAGCCTCGTCTACCAAGAACTCCTCCGCTTCGATTCCGACAGCGTCCCATCCGAGCATCGCCGCCATGGCGGTAACCACGCCGAAGCCGCACCCCCACTCGCAAAACAGTTTACCCGGCGCGAGCTGATTGGATTCGACAGCCTCAAGTGCCCTCCAAACATCTCGAAAATCGCACGCCACATACTGTTCGATTGGGCGGTGATACCAGGAATCCCAATACTTTTGAAGCAATGCATCGGCCCGTCCTAGAAACGCCAACATGTCCGGGGGAACCTGCCGTTCCGAATCCCAGGGTAACGAAACCGACACGAGTTGCGGCTCGCCACCGGAACGTTTGGACGATCGATTTGCCATTGGGTTTTTCCTCTTCTATCCCTGAGATTGCTTGCTGATCGGTCATTATCAAAATAAAATCGGGTCAGAATCGCCACTGTTCCTTCCTCGTCCTTCAATCCAATCCATTCAGCCAATTTATGCAGTCATCATTCAGTCGCCGTCATTTCATCGCAACTTCACTCTCATCCACAGCAGCAATGGCTTGCGCAAACTCCTCGCTACTCGCCTTCGCGCAAGCAAAGGCAGAACCGTTCAAAATATCGCTGGCCCAATGGTCGCTCCACAAGCCCCTTTTTAGCAAGGAGATCGACAATCTCGATTTTGCAAAGATCGCCAAGGAGCGATTCGGTATCGAGGCTGTCGAGTATGTGAATCAGTTTTTTAAGGATAAGGCCAAAGATGAAAAGTACTTGGCCGAGATGAAGAAGCGAACCACGGACCATGGTGTGACCAACGTACTGATCATGGTGGACGGCGAGGGAGGACTAGGCAATAGCGATGCCGCGAAGCGCACCACTGCTGTTGAAAACCATTACAAGTGGGTTGATGCCGCAAAGTTTCTCGGTTGCCACTCGATCCGCGTCAACGCGGAAACAGACAAACCGTACGAGGAAGGCTCTAAACTTGCTGCGGACGGTTTGCGACGACTCTCCGAGTACGCAAAACCACTAGGCATCAATGTGATCGTAGAGAATCACGGCGGACTCAGCTCCAACGGAAAATGGCTTGCTGAAACCATCCGCGCTACCGGTATGGAGAACTGCGGAACGCTCCCCGACTTCGGGAACTTCTACGACTATGATCGTTATCAAGGCGTTACCGACTTGATGCCACTAGCGAAAGCCGTCTCTGCAAAGAGCTATGATTTTGACGCTCAAGGGAACGAGACGAAGATTGACTTTGCCAAGATGATGCAGATCGTTCTGGCGGCCGGATACCATGGATGGGTTGGAATCGAGTACGAAGGTTCCAAACTCAGTCCTGACGATGGTATCAAGGCCACCAAAGCACTGTTGGAAAAGGTACGGGCAGCAAGTTAGCGGCCTAACATTCCTACCACGCATCAAGCCGGTCGTGCATTGCACACCGGCTTTTTTATAAACCCTCCGAGGTTGGTCACCTTACTACCCCAAACCGGGTGCTACTGCCCACCAGGAGGTGCGGCTGGCAAACTTCCAGCCGGAGGTGATGCTGGCGCTCCGCCAAACGGACCACCAGTTCCGAACCCGGGGATTGGCAAATTCGGAAGTGGAAGTTGTTGCAGATTTTGCTGCACACCTTGTTGCATTTGTTGAACGCCTTGCTGGATAGGCCCAAGCTGATTCGACAAGGGGCCAAGTAGTTTGTTAAGCCCACGGTCGATCTGTTTTTGTGCGACTCCTTGCAGCGCCGACGTTGCCAAGTTCTGGCCGATGTTGACTAGACCTGCGAGATCCAACTGCGGACGCTGTATCGTGCCTCGAATTGGTACTTGGATCTGCTGACCGGCTAACGATTGCAGCGCAGGCGTCTTGTCCACCCAATCTTTTTGGACAGGTACGCTCGCAATCAGTTCTAGGGAACCATCTACACCTACGGAACCCGAGGTTGTAATGATCACATCGCCCGCTTG
>VGZN01000090.1 GCA_016872635.1 Planctomycetota bacterium
CGCATCGAGCACATGGTGGCGGAGCGCCGTCTGTTCGCGAGGACGGCTCGATGGTTAGCCCAGCGGCTCGAGCGTTCTCTTTCCGCGTGCCAGCTCGGCATCACCATGGCTAGTTTGGCCCTCGGTGCGATCGGAGAACCCGCCTTTGCCCATTTCGTGGAACCGGTTCTACGTGCCATTGGAGTAGATTCTGAATCGGTGGTGCATGCAGTGGCATTCGCGATCTCATTCACCGTAGTGACCGCATTGCACTTAGTGATCGGCGAACAAGCCCCCAAGGTTTTTGCAATCCGCAAACCGGAAGGACTGCTGTTGCTGTGCGCACTTCCGCTGCAGATTTTTTACATCCTTTCTTATCCCCTGATGGTGGTTCTCAGCGCATCGACCGATTGGCTCTTGAAGCTACTCGGAGCAACGGAGAAATCGAAAATCGCGATCCCATACACCGAAGAAGAAATCCGAGCACTGCTGCGAGAAGCTCACGTACACGGGAACTTAACTCGCAGCGAACACAGCCTGATCAATGCGGTTTTCGAATTCGATGATATGGTGTGCCGCCGCATCATGGTCCCGAGGAACGATATCGACTTCATCGACATGAACGAAGATAGCGACGCGATTTTGGCGATGATTCGT
Source organism: Planctomycetota bacterium (assembly GCA_016872635.1). Lineage (GTDB taxonomy): Bacteria > Planctomycetota > Planctomycetia > Pirellulales > Pirellulaceae > JBKCUI01. The sequence continues at coordinate 637 of VGZN01000090.1, forward strand.
CGTACCAAACACACTCGCTATCCCGTTTGCGATGGCTCGCTCGACACGGTCTTAGGTGTTTTGCACGTCAAAGACATCACCGGTTCCAACATCCAAAAAGGGTTCGATTGGACCTCCTTGATGCGACCTCCGAAAAAGGTCCCGGAGAACATGCCGATCAGCAAATTGCTGCGTCACTTCCAAGGCACCCACCAACACATGGCATTTGTGGTGGACGAATACGGCATGATCATCGGTATCGTTACACTCGAAAATGTAATGGAAGAGATCATCGGCGATGTCGCCGATGAGTTCGACGTCGAAGAGCCTGAAATTGTTCCCGACGGACCTGACTCTTGGGTGGTCCTGGGATCGACCGCCGTTGACTCTCTAGAGAACCGGCTCGGCATCCAATTTGAAGACGCAGACGTCGACACGGTCGCGGGGCTACTCGTTCACCAAGCCGAACGGTTGCTGGTCGCGGGTGATGTAATCGAGTTGTCTGGAGTCACCGCCAAAGTATTATCGGTATCTGACGATCGCGCAACCAAAGTGCGATTCACCCTCTCACCTCAAAAGGACTAATTCATGAGTTTGCGCAACATGCTGCTTTCGTTTGTCGCCGTCGCTTCGATAACCGCCACGGCTTCCTTGGCTCAAGACAAAAAACCAGCCGCGAATGAACCCGCCGCTGTTTCGATCTTTGATGAGAAAACATTGAAGGGCTGGTCCGGATTAGCCGCCAATTGGAGTGTCGAAGACGGGGCCATCACCGGCGAAAATAAAGCGGATGCCCCTATCGGCGGAAATACGTTTATCGTCTACGAAAAGCCCGTTAAAGACTTCGAATTAACGTTGGAGTTCAAAATCGCGGGTGGCAATTCTGGGATTCAGTACCGCAGCAAAGTCTTCGACCAGGAAAAGTTTGTCGTAGGTGGCTATCAAGCCGACATCGATGCGAACAAGCGTTACATGGGAATCAATTACGAGGAACGAGGTCGTGGGATCATGGCTGAGCGCGGCGAGATCATCGCGGTTAATAAAGACGGAAAAAAGAGCCGTGTTGGATCTACCGGCGATGCGGATGCGCTGCTTGGACAAATCAAGTTCGATGGCTGGAACAAATACAAGATCGTGGCTCGCGGCAATGTTCTACAACACTACATCAACGATGTTCTGATGTCCGAATTGCAAGACAGCGAACCAGGCAAATCGGCCGCTGAAGGTGTTCTCGCATTGCAACTCCACGCTGGCCCACCAATGAAGGTTCAGTTCAAGAACATCATGCTGAAGACATACTAGGGAGTTCGTTGAAAAGCCGAGCCCAACCTTCGCAGCTTAGTCTTGATCACGACTAGCATCGATAGCGGGGGCCAACGTTCAGCAGCCACTTGCTAACACGCGTGGCTCGGAGGGAGTTCCCGATTGCTTAAACGGATATTGATTTGCTGGAAATCGATTCGTTTACGATTGGTTTCCAGGGGCAGCTGTCGGCAGCGTCTTTGGAGGGATTCCCCTTGATGATTTTTCCGTGGCGAACCAAAAAAGCTCCCGATAACTGGAATCCATCCCCCCGGATTTTTCCAAAACCATATCCCTTCACAATCGCTACGATAAAACCCCGGACCCATACATTCCAGCCAAAGAGCTGCGATATGCTTCCTCGCGGTAGTTGATACGCTCGAAAGAGCCTGCAGTCCGGGTCGCTGATCGTCGGAAGATCCGCGAGATCGAATCGTTGCATCATGCCTCGACTTTCCTCGTCGCTCCCCATATGGACGACTACCGGCAACATCCCAAGGCCGGACCACGTACTGCGTGTACTTCTTAGCTCATCCAGCGTTTCACGACAAAACGTGCAGCCAGCATGACGCAAGAAGACAAGCAATACATCTTGCTGGGCGCTCATTTCCGCGATCGATTTTCCATTGGTCGCGATCGCCAGCGCGTTGGCTTGTTCAAGGGTCCAATCTGTGAGCTCTGTGAGCGATCCGTTTTCCGTTCGACTTTTCGGATCGGAGTGGTCGCGGAAAGTCATGTACAGCATCGAGCCCAACGGGAACCACCACGGGATATCTTGGATCAAGAGCAATGGCCCCAATGACCAGGGAACTTGACCTGTGATCGCAGATTGGAAGAAACCAACTGGACCGAGCATCTTCCCGATCAATCCCATCAGGACAATCGGCCAATGCCGGCGAAAATCACTCGCCGCGAGCCAGTATCCGATGCCAAAAACCGCGACTAGCATTCCGACGCTTTGCCAGATCCACGGATGGTTCGGGCGATCCATACCCATAAGATCAAAAAGCTGGTTTGGGCGGAGGATAACCCAGGTGCCCCACAGCCAATTATGAATCGCCGCTAACCGCAAAGCGTATTTGGGCCATCCTGGTTCAGGTGTCATGATAGATTACTCATCGCTTGAAAGCATGCAAGGCATCGAGTTGTCGGAGGAATGCGCGAAGGGCCCGCGAGCGATGGCTGATCGCTCGTTTCACTTCCAATCCTAGTTCCGCAAACGTTCGATGATACTCGCGGACTTCAAACAGTGGATCGTACCCAAACCCACCTTCACCTCGATGTGCCGTAAGGATCCGCCCCCAGCATTCCCCCGAGGACTCGATCAAGACTTCACCTTGCGGATTGGCGAGCGCGATCGTCGAAACATAGTATGCATCGCGGTCATGAGGCCCAAAGGCTTGCATCACTTCCAGCAACTTTGCGTTATTGGATGCGTCGGTTGCACCTTCGAGGGAGGGACCTGTGCCACTGAAACGGGCGGAAATCACTCCGGGCAACCCACCGAGGGCCGGCACGCATAAGCCGCTATCCTCGCCGATGGCCCACATACCTCGTCTGGTCGCCTGGGCGACCGCCTTCAATCGGGCGTTCTCTATAAACGTCGCTCCCGTCTCCTCAACATCGATGGTATCGGGGAAATCCGAAGGGGTCCGCAACGTAAACCCACGAGGTTTGAGATGGGCTTCGAGTTCGACGATTTTCTTACGGTTGCTCGTCCCTAATAGCAAGCATTTTTCAGGAGTTTGGCCTTTGGATACCGACATGAGTCCTTGATCCCGATCGAATGTAGCCAGAGATGCAACAAGCAAAGCATACATCGCCGTCGGACGAATGGTAGACCGAGGGTCAGGATACGCAAGGAGCCTCTTGATTGGATTTGCTGTCTATCCAATTCTCAGGAGCGGAAAAACCAATCCACTACGGAGACATTGCGAACCATAACGATCACTATTGACGCAACCCGGGCAATCTAGGTATCCACCCCAAGGGGGCGGTCCGCCGAGAAACGTCCTCCATGCGCACTCAACCAATATCCACGGGGTGGTGTTTGGAAATTCCAAGCCGTGTCTGCAGGCAATAACCCATGAAATCAAATGCTCCGTCACGATCCTGTAGGCCGCGATATCGGTTTAGCGATTTACTTTTCGCGTCGAGTGATTCGAGTAAGCAGATTCATCAGCCCCGGTTTAGGATCCGAGTCGCTTGTGCTTTGGTCGCTGCATTTCTGGTTCTTTCTAGCTTAGGCTGCCAGTCCTGGATGCAGCGAAACCGCAAGGAGCAATTTGAGATCGATAGAGATCTCATCATGGAGAAGATGAAGGATCCCGACCGCCCTCGCTTGATCGGGGAAGTTGCAACTGCGTCGGGGTTGCACACTCGCCGTTACGATAGTCTTGGGTTGATCAGCAATCTGCCTGGCACTGGTGGTATTGTGCGTCCGAGCAATCAGCGCGAGTTCATGCTGGAGGAATTGCGTCGGCACGACGTTTTGCATCCTCAAGAAGTTCTCGATTCCCCATCGACCGCAACGGTAAAGGTTCGTTTATTTGCAAATCCTTGCGATCAAAAAGGAGACCGCTTGGATGTGCTCGTCGAGTGTTCCGATGAGTGCAACGCGACGGATTTGAGGGAAGGGGTTTTGATGCCCGCGTCGCTTCGCGAATATTCAAACATCGAAGGAAAGAGTCGCTCCACTCATGAAAAGGCCCTTGCGTCCGGTGATCTTATCACAATACCACCGTCGGTGATCGAGGGAAGTACTGAGATCGACCCTTTGCGAGCCGTGATCATCGGAGGCGCTAAACTAGTCGACACGCCGAAAATGGCGATCTATCTGTCGAATGAATATCAGCATGTACTCGTTGTTCGAGCGATGGAAAACGCAATCAACCGTCGCTTCTTCTACCAGAACGCGGGCAAGCAGAAAGTAGTCGCAACTGGAAAGAATGATCGTGAAATCATGATCGAGCCCCTCCCTAAGTACAAATTGGATCCTTTGCATTACATGTCTACGATCCTCTCCCTGGGTTACTTTGAGAAGGACGAGCAAGTCGCCGAACGATTAGAGGGCTGCCGAGGCCTACTCAAGAAGCGGGAGTACGCGAGACGGGCTGCTTGTGAACTCGAGGCCATAGGATCGAAAGAGGCTGCTGCAGCGCTCGTCGAAGGACTCTCGCACAACGATGTCGAAGTGCGCTTCCACGCCGCATATAGCTTGGCCTATTTGGATCGTCCCGAGTGTGTTCCTGTACTCCAGAACATGGTGCGCTTTGAACCCGCATTTCGTCCCATATGCTTGATCGGATTAGCGATTAACGAATGTCCTGAAGCCCGAGTTGCACTGGAAGAGTTGCTCCAAGAGGCGATCCCAGAAGTCAGGTATGGTGCAATTTCGGCGATCCGCCAACGCGATCCACGCGACCCACTGATCGCGGGAGCCAACGTTGGCGAAGTTTGTTCATTCATCCATGTTCCAAGTCAGATCCCGCTCGTCACAGTCTCTCTCGAGCAAACCAAAGAGATCGTGCTATTCGGAAGCAACCCAGTCATCCACCTCAAAAAAGATTTCGCTCCAAGCCCATCCATGCGTCTCATCCCAATGTCCAACGGGATGGTACGAATGGCGAAAAGACTTCAGACTGGCGAGATTTTACAAGCCGTCGTGTCGAGCGATCTGACATCCATCCTGAAGGGGATTCCAAGCATCGAGGGGAAGTACGCCGACGTTGTGCATATGTTGGATCAATTGCATGCAACCGACCAAATTTCGGTGCCGGTAGCGATCAATCCGCGGCCCCGAGCAGGTCGAGTCTATGATCGTGAGAGATCGACCGAGGCAGATCAGAAGGCCCTGGATGAACTGCAATTGGAAGACAAAACCGACGAAGAGGAGCAAGCTGATTCGAGCTGGTTCTCCCTGTCTTCCTGGACTTCGAAGAAAGCTAACAAATCGTCTAAAAAGTCCTCCGAAGCCGAAGAAGCGGCAGAGCAATCCACCGACGAAGAAAGCGATTTGTGATCGACTTGAGACTCCGTACGTTTACTGGCGAACTTCCGACAGAGTCGATGATGTCATTCCCACTAATGCTCGCTTGATCATTTTAGATCAGGACCTTTTTCCTAACCCCCGTTGCAACTCGAATCGGACCCCGTGGACCAGCCATGCTGAAAGTACTTGAGCTCGTTGGTTTCAAAAGCTTTGCGGATCGGACTCGTTTCGACTTTCCGGACGGCATCACGGTCGTTGTTGGCCCCAACGGATCTGGAAAATCGAACGTAGTCGATGCTGTCAAATGGGTGCTGGGAGCGCAGAGCGCCAAGGCGCTTCGCGGGGCAGACATGACCGATGTGATCTTCAAGGGATCCGCAGAAGGTGGTCGCAAGCCAGCCAATAGCGCTGAAGTGGTTTTGGTCCTCGACAACCGAACTCGCATCCTCACCTACGATGAAGACGAAGTGCAGGTCAGTCGCCGCGTCTACCGGAGCGGCGAAGGAGAATACGCCATCAATGGCCGCCCATGCCGACTCAAAGATGTCCGCGAATTGTTCCGAGGAACCGGAGTCGGGGTCGACGCCTACAGCTTGATCGAGCAGGGCAAAGTCGATCGTCTGCTGCAGTCATCGGCCAAGGATCGACGAGGGATATTTGAAGAAGCCGCCGGGATTTCACGGTTCAAAGCGAAGAAGGCGGAAGCAGAACGGCGACTGGGACGCGTCGATCAGAATATGATCCGACTGCGAGATATCGTCGATGAGGTGGGCAAGCGACTATCGACGCTGAAAAGCCAAGCGTCTAAAGCACAGCGATATCGGGAACTCAGCAGCCAACTGATCGTCAAAAGGACTCAACTCGGACTGATCGATGTCCGAGACATTCAAAAGCGGATCGAAGGGATTGGTAAGCAGCTCGCCGCCGCCGCGACCCAGCGCGATGGTCTTCAATCGCAATCTGAAGCCACTGAGGGTGAACATCGCAAGGTTTCCGAATTGCTCACGGCGACCCAGGAACAACTGCAAAAGATCCAAGACAAAGTCGTCGGGTTGCAAAGCGAACACATCCAAGCCACCAGCGAATTGGCGGGAGCTCGCCAGCGGCACTCGGAATGGACCGAGGAACAGAAGGGCTTGCTTAATCGTATCGAAACACTCGAACGACGTGTTTCGATGAGCGAAGAGGAGATCCAACAAAGGCAAGCCGATTTGTATCAGCTCGATCGCGAGCGTCAAGAGTCCGAAGACGCTATCTTGCTCTTCGAGTCCCAGTTTCGACAGCGCGAAAAAGCCTCGGTCGACATGCGGGAGTCCCTCGAGAACAAAAAGGGTGCGCTAGCAGGCGTTCGCCAAATATTGTCGCAGACACTCTATGACGCGGCATCCCACGAAGTCCAACACGAGCGACTCGTTCAGGAACTGCACGACGGTGAAGAGGACATCCGTAACCGCGAATTGGATCTCACAGAGCGCGATGCCCAAATCGCCGTCGCTGCTGCCGAGGTCCAACAGGCACAAACCGAAGCAACCGCAGCCGATACCCGCAAGGCAGCCGCGAAAGAGAAACTCGCGGAAGTCACCGACCGTGAACGTTGTAGCCAGCAGAAAATCCTCGAGATCCAAGCCAGGATTCAAGGTGTGCACGAGCGTTTGCTGGTTCTCTCCCAGCTCGAGGAACAGTTCGCTAGTGCCGGCCGTGGTGGCCAACAATTGATGCGTTCGGCGCAATCGCTCGCGGAACCCACTCCGAGCATGGCATCGGGAGTCAAGTCTATTCGAGGCCTCGTTGCGGATTTGATCACCACGGATCTGCATTTAGCTCCATTGGTCGACGTTGCTCTTGGAACTCATGCCGACGCGATCGTCCTTTCGGATGGCCAACTGGTGGATTGGATCAATGAAGGGCGTTTGCAGGCAGAAGGGCGTGTGACTTTGCTCCGATTGGATCGCCTCCCGTCCCGCAGGAGCGGGGAGAAGATCCAACTCGATGGCCTTCGGGGCGTTGTTGGTAGAGCTGACCGTTTGGTCCGATTCGATTCCGAGCATGAACCGCTGGTCCGCGCCTTGCTCGGGACGACTTGGTTTGTTGAAACACTTTCCACGGCTCTAGATCTAAGTCATTTTCGAGGAGCAGGACTCCGATTTGTTACGGCGGAATGCCAATTGGTGGACAGCGATGGCAGTATCACCATCGGATCATTGCAAACCGGGCTCGGCCTTGTGTCGCGGCGCAGCGAAATGCAAGCTGCAAATGAACAGATCGATCACTTGCAGCAAACGCTCGAAGAAGAACGCCTACACGCATCTGCGATTGCAACGGATATGGTATCCGCTGCAGATGCCGTTCACTCCACAGAAAATCAAGTCTATGAGGCTGGTCGCCAGCTTGCGGCTGCCGAGCAACGACTTCATTCGTTGAAAGATCGAATGCTTGTCGACAGAAAGGAACTATCAAATCTCCAGTCTGGACTCGATGAAAAACGAGCCTCAATAGCCATCATCCAACAGTCTCTCGACGCTTCCCGGAAACGCATTTCAGAGCTTGAAACCACTGAGGCACAGCATGCCGAGACCATCCTGTCCCTAGAGTCCGACGTTCGCAAATTAGACACGGAGATTCGCGATAGCCAGAATCAGCTTACCGATCAGCGAGTGGACTTGGCCCGACTTGAACAACGTGTCGACGGCATGCGTGTCACCCTGGAACAACTCCTTCACGATGCTACGGAACGGGCATCGCATGTCGAGCAAGCTAAAGGACTATTGGCAACACTTGCCGAAAAGATCCGTACGGCCGAAACCTCCGTTGTGGAACTTCAAGATCGGATTGCGTCCACCGATTTGCAAATCGCTTCTATCCTACAAGAACGCGTCGATATCGCCGCCTCGCTCGAGCTTCAACAACGAGCGGTGACCGAGAAAGGGAAGGAATGCGATCAAATACGCCGTCAACTGGATAAGTTGCTCGATCGTATCGCCGCCCAAGATGAAGAACTCCAAAGGCTTCAACAAGAACGCAACGAACTCATTTGCCGATACCGCGATGAGTACCAGGTCGACTTGGAACACGAAGATGCCGTAATGGTTGCCACAACGGAGTTGGATCCTGTGGAGGGAGACCGTCGCGGCGACGACACGAACCAGGCGTCGAACGAAGGTCTGCGGAGTACCGATGCTCCTGAGCAATTAAACTCCGAGGAGACGAACATAACTGTCCTATTGCGTATCGAAGAGATGGATCGCAATAGCATCGAACCGCAACTCATCCAACTGCGTCAAGAAATCGCTTCAGCGGGAAGCGTCAACATGGAGGCTCTCGACGAACTGGATGAGCTCCAGGCGAGGTATGATAAATTAGTCGGGCATGAGCGGGATTTGATCGATGCCAAATCGAGCTTGATCAAGACCATGCAAAAGATCGATGAGGATTCACAAGACCTGTTCTTGAACACCCTCGAGACGATCCGAACCAATTTCCAAACGCTATACCGAAAATCCTTCGGCGGCGGATCCGCAGATATTGTTCTTGAAAACCCCGATGATCCGGAGAGCGGCATCGAAATCATCGCCACTCCTCCAGGAAAAACCACGTTTAGCAACAGCTTGCTCAGCGGTGGTGAAAAGGCGCTCACGGCCGTTGCGCTGATCATGGCGTTTTTCCAGTATAGGCCTAGCCCCTTCTGCATCCTCGACGAGGTCGATGCACCATTCGATGAAGCCAACATCGGACGCTTTGTGACAGTCCTCAACGAGTTCCTCGACACCACCAAATTTATCGTCGTCACCCACAGCAAGAAAACGATGACCGTCGCTAATATGATTTACGGTATCACCATGCAAGAGAGCGGTGTATCGCGACAGGTCGCAGTGAAATTTGAGGAAGTGAACGATCAAGGTGAAATCGTTCGACGGGAAAACCGACGCGCTGCGTAGTTTTCTTAAGAACTAGCCTGACAAAACGCTCCCAGCATAGGGGGATCCACAGTGACAGTACAACGTGTAGATGACGCCCAGTTCGATGCTAATCATTTTCAAGGTGAGAGGAATCGCGCGCGGAACCGGTCGTTGATTCATCCTCGGGATGAGATCATGCAGACTATGGAGCGTATCTATCGTTACCGCATGACAACCACCTCGGGTGGGAACCTCTCCATTCGGGACTCCAGGGGAGACATCTGGATCTCACCCGCGAGAGTCGACAAGGGAAACCTTACGCGGGACGATATCGTATGCGTGCACTCCGATGGTACGATCGAGGGTCGACATCGCCCCTCCTCCGAATTTCCATTCCACCAAGCAATCTACAAACACCGTAAGGACGTCCTGGGCATCGTCCATGCGCATCCAGTCGGCTTGGTCGCCTTCAGCATCTGCCACCAAAAGCCAAACACACGACTCTTTCCGCAAGCCGAACTCATGTGCGGGAACGTCGGATTCGCTCCGTATGCATTGCCGGGTAGCGATGTACTAGGGAAGAATATCGCTGGTGAATTCCGAAAGGGTTGCGACAGCGTCATTCTGGAGAATCATGGTGTGGTCGTCGGTGGCGGCTCACTCGCCCAAGCGTTCCAGCGCTTTGAAGCTTTCGAATTCGCAAGCAAAACATTGATCAAGGCATCCCGACTGGGTGAGGTGCGGTATCTTTCCGATGATCGATTGCAATTGGCCCGCAATCGGAAATTGCAAATGAATGCTTCGGAGGCACCCGAGGTGACAGCCAAGGAGCAAGAACTGCGTCAGCAATTAATTCTGTTTCTCAAAAGGGGTTGCCGACAACGCCTTCTAATCAGCACCGAAGGAAGCTTTTCCGCACGTATCCACGGAGACTCATTCCTCATCACACCATCACAGAGAGATCGTGAACTTCTCGGCTTTGAAGATCTGGTATTGATCGATGGCGAAACCCATGAACCCGGAAAAATTCCCAGCCGTGCAACGCGACAGCATCAAGCTATCTATCGAGCTCATCCTGATGTCCAGGCCATCGTTTTTGCACATCCAGTCAATGCAACTGCGTTCAGCATCACAGGAACCATGCTCGATGCTCGCACGATTCCCGAAAGCTACATCTTCCTACGTGACGTTCAAACTCTACCCTTTGGAGTCCAATACGGCGCAGGTGAGAAATCGATCGACCAATGGATCAGTCTGCGATCCCCAGCCGCTATTGTCGAGAACGATGGTGTCGTTGTCGCCGGGATGAGCATCCTGGACACCTTTGATCGATTAGAGGTCCTCGAATCGACCGCCGAAGCGATCATCAACGCGCGTTGCATCGGTCAATTGACGACGATGGACGGCTCGAAACTGCGAGAGTTACGCCACGCCTTCGGCATGGATCTCTAAAAGACCGATCCGCGCCGAATGGTCCAACCGAGTAACATCGTAAGGTTCCGTACTAGGCGAGTGACAGAGGCAGTAGCTTGCGTTCCACCCGCCCATCCCCCATAACTCTAGGGTGGCTGTCAGCAATCCTGAATAGGATCGTCTGACGACGGTTACGCCCTATGGATTGAAAGATTTCCTATGCAGCTTTCTGTAATCGATGAATTGGATTATCTACGTTTAGGCATCTGCGAGGTCAAGGGACTGAATCGGTTCACTGCTTCGCAGGAATTCGATTCTTGGGTCGATGATCAGTTGGCGGTGGCCCGAGCGGAGGTGCTTACCCCTCAATGGCAATCGAGGCGCGAGGCCGTCCGAGGTTTGTTGCGCCGCGGCGGTTTCAAGCCGTCCGGCAGGAGCAAACCTGCCCAAGAGTATCTACTACGGTGTCTGAACGACGGCAATTTCCCTCGGATCAACCCTGCTGTGGATTGCCTGAATGTCCTTTCGATTCGGATCGGCCTTCCTATTTCGATGCTCGACAAATCGAGATTCCCGGACGCCCTTCGGGTCCGAGTTGGACAGCCTGAGGAAAAATACGTATTCAACTCGGTAGGTCAAGAACTCGACTTGGGTGGTTTGATCACCGTTTGCGGTGGACCTGGTGCGGTGGAGCCACTCGGTAGCCCAGTGAAAGATTCCATGGCGGGAAAGATTACGGAGACGGTGAGCGAAATCGTGTGTATTCTATATGGCCCGATTGAAGAAATTCCCAAAGAATGGATGGACGATTGGGCGTTCGAATTGAAACACAGCATAGAGCGGTTTGCGATCCAATGAACTACAGTTTGGTGTTACGAAACCGTCCGGGTTGGTTGAGAACAAGGGTGTATCTCATCGCATTCTTCATTCTTGTTCTCGCGGGCTGGCATAGCATCGCTGCACCCAATACCTCATCGGCACAGCTTCAGGGAGAAAAAGGAACAAGCGGTTTTGTTTCTATTGAAACGGTCAATGATGTCATCGATCGATGGAGCGAAGACAAACATCTGTACGTCAAGGGAGATATTGGCGTACCCGCTGCGAGACTCGAGGAACTTCAGCAGTGGCTTAGCAAGGAGGGGCCGCATTGGACTGTCGTGTTGATGGAGGAAGCAAGCGGCGAATACTACGTAGCTCCCGATGGACGTTCCTATTTCGGAATGGACGCTGTCGAATTCGCTTTGGGCAAAGGACTCACGAACAGGACAGGATTTGGCAAGCTTGAGAATCCTGTAACCCATGAAACCGACGGCGCGATGTTTGTCCTGTTCCTTAAAGAGCGCAAGTCCAGTTATTTTGGCTCGGAAGCGCAGGATCGCCGCGGGCTAGGTCGATCGAAATGGATCGGGGAGCTGGACCAACCTGCCTTTCGCGCAATGCGAGGAGGTGGACGCGTGGTGGATGCAGTCAAAGAAACCGTCAGAACCATCAATCAACGATTGGATCGAATCGTCAGTTCCGAAGCGGAAACGGCCAGAACACAAGCACTGGAAAAAGAGCGGGATCTGCAAACCGCGAGAGAAGGCTTGAGCCACTTAATCGAGTTGGTCGACCAAGTCGGAGAAGAAAGCATCGCGTTTCGAGCCCAGCATCCTGAAGCCACTGGTGCGTTGGCGAAACCTGATATTGAGGAATGGCGACGACGTATTACTGAGATCGATGTACCGCTCAATCTGGAGAATGCCAAGGAGTCCCATCAAACGATCAAGCAACTAGGAACTCAAATCGATTCCTACCTCAACGCATACGCAGCCACTCGAGGGTACGAGGCCAATCGCAAGGAGCTCGAGTCGGAATTTGGGCCACTTGCGAACGCGCCCAGTGGCGTGGCCGCAGGCCCCCTCAATGAGCTTCGGGAGTTGCTCATTTCCGCCGACAAAAAGCATCGAAATGGGGACATGGACCTTACGGAGACACTCCGTCAAGCAGAAGCGAAAATCGAGGACGGTAACCGCCGCATC
>VGZN01000091.1 GCA_016872635.1 Planctomycetota bacterium
TGGGATTCGAACTTGTTGCTCCGACGAGTTTGCAATGATACTCAGTGCATCTTCAGCCGCCCAACCTTTAATAAAATCGTACTCCGACAAACTCTTTCCGGGCTGCGTAAGTCGTCCTCGGTTTTTAGAATCCGAACCATCAGCAGGGAGCACCCCCAAATACCCAGCCCATGCATTCACGAACTCGGGGGCCAATCCTTTCGATTTGGCGGCGTCGGTAAGTTTGATGGATCGTTGGTCCTCCAGCCACATATCGATCAGATTGAGCGTTTCATCAATTTGCGGTAGCGAAGATTCTCGCTGGGTTTCCAACGCGTGCACCAGACCATTCAAATCGCGAAGGAGTAAATCTGGTCGTCCCGGTGCAACCAACCGGGGGCGTTCCAGATAGGCCAAATCCCCAGCGGATCCATCGCCAGCATCGGTAACTTGCAGATAGATCGTGACATCATCGCTACCCTTTGGATCGGGAATCGGGAATCGAAGTTCGTGCTCGGCTCGTATCGGATCAACTGGTTCCTGCCATGCTGTTGGCCCATTCCGTTTCCCGATGTGTCCAACACTCGTAAACCGCCACAACGATTTCTGCCAAGCCAAAATCTGCGTGAGTAGCTCCCGGGAACCTTCCTCTCCTCGCTCTTGCCATTGACGCCTTAAGCTGGATAACATCCCATCCGATTCTGTTGAACTGGGGGCCTCCGCAAGGGCCTTCCAAACCATTCTCAGGTACTTTGGACTGAGACTCTTTTCTTTGGCGATAGTTTCGATAGCCTCGTCGACGGTGGGAACTTCCGATTTTCGAGTCGAGCGACGCAGCTCATCCGCCGCCGCAAGGTACTGCTCGATCGGCAACCTTCCTCCCTGGTTGGTCTCGAAAACAATTCCTTGCAGGTTGACCGTATCCCCCCCATTGTTATTCGCGTAACGAGCATAGAACTTGCGGATCTCATCGACCTTTTGATTCGTCATGTCGCTCGCCGACGGATTGGCTGAGAAGACAAAACCGTCCGGGAGTAGCACCAAATGCTCGGCAACTTGTTTGGCAGCATCGAGATACTTTCTGACCAAAGCGGGTGACATAACCAATGATGCACCGGTATTCGAAAAGCCTTCACCGGCAGCACTGTCCACAGGAAACTCCTTCGCCGGGTCCAATTCAGGAACCCCTGTAAGATCGCGAAGTGTGTACGTATATTCGGCATTGTTCAACCGACGCAGAACGACAGGCCCTGGATCTCCAGCCTGTTTAGCAGCCTCTAGTGCCAGCCATTGTTCGATCCAACCACTCAGCCTCTTGGCATCCATGTCTGACAGTTGCGGCGAATCGGGAGGAGGCATCTGATTCGTGCGCAGCTGATCGAGCGCACGCTGGAAATGCCGGATCTCTTTCTTGACATCCGACCATTGCTTGATCGAGGCAAAGTCGATGTCCGCCTCGCTCACGTCTGCGTTATGGCATTCCGTGCAGTACTTCTGAACGATCGGAGCCACATCGACTCGATATACCTTCTGCAACTCGATCTCGGAGTCCTCAGCCCATGTGTATCCAGCTCCTAAGATGCAACCAACACCTAAAATGCATCCCGTTTGTAAGATGTTTCCTACCCGTGCCCCTACGCCCGATACGACTCCAAAGATCCTACCGACACAGATACTACTGATACGGAACCTATCGATCGGGAAGACGTTTTGGGCCATGGTACGACGTTGAGAATTGACAATGGTTCGCATATCAAGGGAGAGTCGCAAAGCAAGGGAACAGAATATACCGAGGCGGGGATCCGTTGCGCCCAACCAACAGACAGGCTGGTCGTAACGAGGGTGAGGCGGGATGCTTTCTAGCATACATGATCCGCTAGCAAGTTGCACCACATGAACCGGATCCAAGCACCTGCGTTTTGATGCTCGGCGATTCGCAAGACTACAACGAATAGCTACTATTCCGTGAGTTGAAAGTGGGAGCTACACCAACTCCATAATCCCCTGGTAGTCGATAAATCATCACTTCTAGACAGTCCTTTGACTGGTCTGCTTTTCAGGCTCGAATTAGAAATTGCCAGCTTTTCGATTGATTGGATTTATCAAGAAGCTTTGGGGATCGTCAAAAATGGCCTTTAATCGAAATCCGAAAAATGCTAATTCGTTCGGTGCAGATGTTCCTTAACATCGCACTAAACCGACCTAGGTAACCGTATTTCGACCTTGGCTTATGAATCTTTTGATGGCCCGACAATCTGAACGACGCAGCCAAAGAGGCGACTGGCTGCCTTGGGCTGTACTCGGGATTCTAACCTTGGTGCTAGGATGCCAAGCTTGGCCAGGCAACCAAGCCATGCGTCAGTACCAATTGGAGAGTGATCGATTACTCTCTGAGTTTCGAAGCCAGAAGAAACGCGCAGAGGAATTAGAGCAACGCAATTATCAATTGGAACAACGCCTTGGTGAAAGTGAAAAACTGATCGCCAGGCTCCAAGGGCGTTCCAATTCCCGAGTGGCGGATTCCAGCGGGCGAACGGATAGCAGGACACTGGCCGATCTGAGCAACAACCCGGTAGGCACTTCGAAAAAAATCCCAGGGCTTGGCTTGCCAGATGACACTCCGGGTACCGCGGGGCGACTGACATCGGGAGTTGGTGCCGGTACATTGAATGGTGATCCAGCGCGTTCGAACCAATGGCGTCCGATCACTGGCCGCTAGCTTTCTAGGAAATCGTCGCGGATTCCAGGTCCTTGCCCAATAGATGGCGCTATATCAACGGCAAAACGCTCTATCATCTCGGTCACGGTTGGATCGTTGTAGCGTTGGCTGTATTATTTCAAGTCCGTGTGACTCGTGGATACAACACACCTTTCTACAACTGTGTCGCCGTGTTTGGCCCCAAATCATTGATCCACTGGTAGTTGATTTATTGTCATCGTGAAGCCCACCATGCCCGAAATCATGTTTGTCGAACTCCAAGGCGATACGGCGATGCAGGACGGCAGCTTCGATGTCGTGCGCCAGCTTCGGTATCTGGTGCTCCGAGAGCCACTGGGAATGCCCTTCGAGAGCACACTATTTGATGGAGACGATCTGGCATCGACGATCCATCTCGTAAGTTACCGCGTGGACGAGTCATTACCGGAACCGATCGGTTGCTTGTCGTTGCTCATTCCTAAACCGTCGATCGGCACTACCCTCAGCAACGAAATCGAATTGAGAGCAGTACCAATCCATCAACCTCCCGTACAACGAGTACAGTTGAGGGGCATGGCAGTCCTTCCGGCATATCAAGGACTAGGTAGCAGCCGCTCTTCGATTCAGGATAGCGAAAAGAACTTCTCGTCGGAGATTTCCGCAACCTCGTTGCGTACTGGGTTCAACAAAACCAAAAACACCGATAACGGAAAACACGGGTACAATGAGTTCAGTCCCCGAACCGGCGTTGGCGGTGAGTTATTGAACTACGTTCACCGCATGGCAAAAACCCATCGCTGGGAATTATGGTGCAACGCTAGGGAGTCGGCGGTTTCCTTTTACGCGAAATACGGTTGGTTTGTCGAAGGAAAGCCGCTCGACATCCCAAAAATCGGCCCGCATTATAAGATGTGTTGGAATGACTGGGCGCCTTCGGAAAACACTCAATGAAACTATCGTACAAATCGTTTGAAGTACACAAGCGCGTCGCGCTCACCATCAGTCGTGGAGTACAGTCCGCTTCGAGAAACATCGAAGTCCGGATTCTCGCCGAGGGTATTGAGGGAATCGGCGAAGCAGCCGAGTTTTCCATCCCAAAGACGTCGCAACCCTCGGAGTTTCTTGAGCACGAACTCGCGAGATCTGTCGAACTGCTCCGTCACTTTCACCCGTGGCAACGTGAAGGGATTGAACGAGCCCTTCGAGAAGAGGGAATCGCGTCATCAGCCATCGCGGGTATCGACATGGCTCTGTGGGATTGGTGTGGAAAAGTTACGCATCAGCCTGTTTGGCGACTATTTGGCGGTTCTCCATCCGCAGCAGTACCTACATCGGTAACGATTGGCATCTCTAGCCCAGAAGCAGCCCAGCAGCGATGGATGCAATGGGTCGGACTGGGTGTGATTCGCGCCGTAAAAATCAAGATGGGATCACCCGATGGGATTGCTGCCGACCAAGCCATGTTTGAAGCGGTCGCCAAGCTACTTCCCGATGGCATGCACAGAAGTGTCGACGCCAATGGTGGCTGGTCTACGAGCGATGCAATCGAAATGTGCTCCTGGTTGGCTCAGCGCGGTGTCGATCATGTCGAACAGCCGACCCCCCCAGTCGACCTAGGTGCATTGGGCGAGGTGCATCGCGCATCGCCTATACCGGTGATAGCGGATGAGAGTTGTTGCACCAGCCATGACATCCCTTTGTTGGTATCCGCCTGCAGCGGCATCAATATCAAGATTCTCAAGTGCGGTGGATTGAGTGAAGCCATCCGGATGATCCATTGCGCACGAGCCATGGGCTTGAAAGTCATGCTCGGGTGCTATTCTCAAACCAGCCTTGGAAACACAGCCGCCAATCAACTCGCATCTATGGTCGACTATATCGATTTAGATAGTCATCTCAATCTCAGAAACGATCCCTACGTGGGTTGTAGGCTGGACGACGGAATCCTTATCAATCGCGAAATTCCAGGACTTGGAGTAACACATGCCTAAACACCCTCAGTACGACGCAACCGACAAGCTTGCTATCCTCCTGCACGGTGGAATCCTCGGCATCCATGGCAAGACAGGATTGGCAATCCTTCGATTTGCACCGGAACGAGTCGCGGTTGTTATCGATTCCCAAACGTCCGATGGTAACCTCGCCGATTTGACGGGAATACCTCTTCAACGGGATATACCGATCGTCGCTACCGCCGAGGAAGCGCTCGGTTTTCAACCACAGACTTTGGTCCTGGGGCTGGCAGCGCTCGGTGGGAAGCTACCTGAGGAGTGGTTTCCTGACTTGATCGCTTCACTTCGAGGTGGTTTAAACATACTCAATGGGTTGCATACCCATCTAGCGAACCATCCGAAGCTTGCGCCTCACCTTCAACCCGGAAAATGGATTTGGGATATCCGTCAGGAACCCCCGGGGTTGGTATCAGGCATAGGCACAGCTCGCCTGCTTCCATGCAAAAGGGTATTGTTCGTCGGAACCGACATGTCGATCGGGAAAATGTCTGCTGCAATCGCCTTTCATCGAGCCGCTCGAGAACTTGGCATCCGCTCCAAATTCATGGCCACAGGCCAAACGGGCATCATGCTTGAAGGAGATGGAATCCCACTCGATGCGATTCGCGTCGACTTCGCCTCGGGTGCCGTCCAACAAGAGGTGACAGCGTGTTCCCAAGGGAATGATGTCGTGTTTATCGAAGGCCAAGGCTCCCTCCTCAATCCAGCATCGACAGCAACACTACCTTTGCTTAGGGGATCGCAACCAACCCACCTGGTACTAGTGCATCGTGCGAACATGCATCACCTTCGAGATTTTCGCTGGGTGAAAATCCCCCCGCTTCGCGATGTGGTCGCTATGTATGAGTCCATCGGTAGCGCGGGCGGAGCGTTAGCACCCGTCCGTGTTGCATGCATCGCCCTCAATACGCATGGATTAAGCGATGCCGAGGCCCGATACGAACGAGACCGTGTTCAAGCCGAAACAGGCTTGCCTGCGGACGACGTAGTCCGTTGGGGCGCTAAACGCTTGCTCCCAACATGCATCGACAACCACAGCTAGACCATCAAAACCGAATACGGAGAAGTGTAAAATCATCGTCTAGCGTTGTATCCCCGCGGCGCCGCTGGCATTCCAGGAACCATGCTTCCGCCATATCGTCATCTTGGATATGTTCGATCAGGAACTGGTCTAAAACCTCTGCTTCCATCATCGATCCATCACCGTGGATGACTTCAAAGCATCCGTCCGTGAGAACGACGAGATGAGATCCCTCGGGAACGGAGCATGTCAACTGCTGATAATCCATCCCCTCGATGATGCCGATGATCGCCCCCGTTGACTTGAGTCGATGGAGATTAGGGCGCGGTTCACTCGGCGTGAAGAGCAACGCGGCGGGATGGCCGGCTCCACCGTACGTCAACGTACGCGTCTCCATATTGTAGACCCCATACCATATTGTAAAGAATCGATTGTTCTGCTGCTCGATGAGAAACATATTATTGAGCGTCCCGAGCACATCCGCAGGCTGACGCATGTCCGAAACTGGCAATGATCCACTGCGCAATACATTGATCGCCGTCGCAGAAAGCAACGATGCACCGACTCCATGCCCACACACATCAAGTACATACATCGCCAGATGGCTTTTGTCGATCCAGTGATATCCAAGCGCATCCCCACCGAGTTCGGAGCAAGACCGATGCTTCCATGTCACTTGAAAAGGAGCCTCAGCAGGCTCAGGGAAAAGCGAGCGAAGATACTCTTCAGCTTCCTCCAACTCGTGAGTAAGTCGTTTCTGCGTTTGCAAGATCTGATGCAGATAATTCTGTTCCTTGTCACGCAACGATTTTTTCTCAAGACAAGCGCTGATCCGAGCCCGTAGCAACGTCGGATCAAACGGCTTGGGAAGATAGTCTTCTGCTCCAGCTTCGATACATCGAATAACAGACTCCAACTCGTCGAGCGCGGAAATCATGATCACCGGAATGTGACGTGTAGCTTCGTTGCACTTGAGCCGTACGAGCGTTTCGTATCCATCCAATACAGGCATCATGATGTCCAATAGAACCAAATCAAATGCCCCTGTTTCCACCATGCTCAGCGCCACGGCTCCATTTTCCGCCACGGACGCCTGCAGTCCATTACGGTGCAACCTCTTCACGAGCACATCCCGATTGGTCGGTTGGTCGTCAACCACCAAAATGCGTCCAACCATTGGATTCAGCTGATCATGCGATTCGCTAATCGCTCTCTCAGTCGATTTCTCAGTTGATGGTTCCGTCTCTGGCTCTGTCGAATCCTCCGTGACACGGGGAACCACCACAGTGCTACCTGGCGAACGGTCGCCTTTGGTGGCCTCGGTCGGTGCAACCTGTGGGAGTTTCAGAAACTTGGTCGTCAAATGGGTATCGACCAATTCCAACAAGCGTCGACCCGCCGTTTGAATTCTTTTCAAGTCAGCAACGACAGAGGATTGTCCAGCCGATTCAGCATCTTCTTCGAGCATTTCACCGTACCCGAGAATCTGATTTAGCGGCGTACGAAACTCATGACGAAGGTGACTCAAAAAGTCCGCGTTGGCTTCGAAGGCGAGTTCCAGCAATCGCTTGGGGTCGGCGGGACTTTCGAACGGATTAGGCTCTTGGCTCATGAGTCGTTGTTCCTGAGCAATGCTTGAATCTTGACGAGCAACCCAGCAAAATCGACTGGTTTGGTATCGTACTGATTACAACCCGCTTCCAAGCATTTCTCGCGATCCCCGGACATCGCATGCGCAGTCAGTCCGATAATCGGAATCGATGCAGTTGCAATGTCCGCCTTCAGTTGCCGAGTCGCTTCCCATCCGTCGATGATCGGTAGGTTCATGTCCATTAAAATCAGGTTTGGACATTCCCCCCTCGCCTTATCGATCCCTTCTTGGCCATCCATGGCAATCAGCACTTGGAATCCTTTTCGTTCCAATCGCCTTGACAACATATCGCGATTCATCTCGTTGTCTTCAACCAATAGTATTTTTGTCATGGTTCAGCCAGTAAGGTTCTTTGATTTTCAAATAGCTAGTCTTGGGTTGGGTTAAGACTAAGAATGTGTTTCTTAAGATGATCGAGTATCGTCTCGGAATTCGTCGAACCTTTTTTGAGGATCTCAACAGTTTGGCTTGCCAAAAATGCACGTTGTTGTTCATCCAAATCAATAGCCGTGAGTACAATGATAGGGATCTGCTCGGCATTTGGCCGACGATGATACTCGGTTAAGAATTGAAATCCATCCATTTCCGGCATCATGAGATCCAAAAGTATCACTGCGGGAACAAAAGTTTCGAGTTCCTGCAGAGCCGCTTTCCCGTTGGATGCAACATGTACCTTCCAGCCATGATTTTCCAGCAGCCTCGACGTCATCTCAGACGTAGCAAGATCGTCTTCGACCAGCAGAAGTGCATTCGCATTCCAAGCGTTGGAGGAGGATCTCGATTGCGTGCGCAAGCGTTCTAGCACTCGCGACAAATCATTCCAGTCCACTGGCTTGGATAAAAACTCGACGGCTCCGAGTGCAATCCCCAGCTCTCGATTAGGAGAGATAGAAATCATAATCACAGGAATATCGCAAATCGCCGGATCCTCTTTGACCGCTTGAAGGAACGACCAACCGTCCATCCCTGGCATCATGAGATCACAAGTCACCGCGAACGGGGGTTGCTTTCGGATAAAGTCGAGTGCATCTTTCGCATTCTTGATCGTTTTGACGGCAAAGCCCTCTTTCGTCAGAAACCTATCCATCAATTCGCAAACCGCAGGATCATCATCGACGACCACAATCGCCCGCTTCCCAGCGTTCGCCGTATCCAACTTGATCCCCTCCAGTACCCCACCCAGTTCATCGAGGTCGCGAATACTGTCGCGTATCCCAGCTACTTTTTCACGAGGCGCCGTGGTCGGTAAAGTCACTATGAACTGGGACCCGTGACCCAACTGACTCTTCACGTCGATGCTCCCACCGAGCATCTCGCAGAATCGGCGACTGATCGTTAATCCTAAACCGGTCCCCCCGTACTTGCGCGTCGTCGATGCGTCGGCTTGGGTGAAAGGCTGGAACAATTTATCGATCTGCGCCTCGGTCATACCAATCCCTGTATCGCTCACCACAAATCGAATACGATCCGATTCACGAACAACATCAAGCGTGATTGTTCCCTTCTCTGTGAACTTACACGCATTGCTCAACAGATTGAATAACAACTGTCGCAACTTGGTCAAATCGCTGTTCATCACCCCAAGATTCCCAACGGCTTGAACCACCAATTGGTTTTGATTCTTTTTGACCAGGGGCTGGATCGTGTCGGTGATTTCCTTGATCGTTGACGAAACACCAAAAGTTTCGCAGTAGACTGTCATTCGCCCCGCTTCGATTTTCGAAAGATCGAGAATATCGTTGATCAAGCCCAACAGGTGCTTACCGGCAGCGTGAATCTTCGCAAGATCCTCAACCATCTGCCCATCCTCTGTATCCTCCACATCCTCGATCAGCATCTCGCTGTAGCCGATGATAGCGTTCATCGGCGTTCGAAGTTCATGGCTCATATTCGCGAGAAATGCACTCTTGGTTCGGTTAGCCTCGATCGCCTGCTCTTTGGCTGACTCTGCGTCGACCACGGCCCGTTCGAGATCCGCCGTTCTCTCATGGACTAAGTGGGTTAGGTTTTGATTCAGACTGCGCAACTCCTTCTCCCGATCATGAATCACTCGGCTCATCTCCGAGAAATTTTTCGCGAGATCTCCAAGTTCATCGCCTCGACGTACTAAAGGTAATAATCGCTCGGTCGCGGTCTCTCCTTGGCTCAGCAATCTCGCTTGTTCGCTCAATTCTTGGATAGGCTTGGCCCATTGGGATGCGATCCATCCAATCAACCCTAACAAGCTGAACAAACCAACGGCGGATATGGCGATCGATTGCATCGTCATCCTGACAACCGGTCCCATGACCTTCGCATTAGAGACGTTGTAGATGAGCTTCCAACCTGACAGTGGCGACGTTGTCCAGTAAATGCGTCGCAGATCGCCGTCAATAGTTACAAGGTCCATACCGCTCTCCGTCCCGACCGTCTTCTTCCCGTCGATCAATTCGACGGCATTTGTACCCCGCGTCTTTTCGTTCAACATCAACGTCGAATCCGGATGCGAAACGACGAATCCAGAGCGGCTTATCAAATACGCATATTCGTCCATGCCATTGGACCCATCGTTCGATGAAGGCTTGACCGGCGCGAGCAATCGAGCGTTCGCCAAGTTCACATCGAACTCGATTTGGTCGACAATATCTCGAATCAGCCCAAGCGACAGATCGATCCCCGCTGTTCCGATGTAAACCCCATTCTCTGAAACGCAGGGATAAGTGACGCTTACCATCGCGATATTGGATCCACCCGCATCGAAGTATGGTTCCGTTATATAGAGCGATTTTGAAGACTTCGGTCCGTTGTACCACTCTTGGCTGGAGTCGTGATAATCGTACTTGACAATGGTTGGGTTAGGATGATCCTTGCGATCCATCCAAGGCATAGCGCCTGGGGCATTGGCCGCCATCGCTTCGTAGGCAATGTAAATCCCGTAAGCTTCTTCTGGGGGTAGTTGTGGCAACAACTCTCGTAAATAGCCAAGCATCGTCGGGTCCGGGCTTGTCCCGAAAAGCTTCTGCCGTGTCGCCGTGGTCTTGGGGATCATCGCGATTCGCGTCAGAAGATCTTCCAATCGTTTGGCAGCATGTTGTACCGAAGCCATAGAACGGGCATCGGTTTGCTCAATCCAATTTCTTCGCGAAGCGAGGTAATTCAAAACCAACGTGATCGCGAGCACTGCGCATGCTGCTAGGGCTAGTGCAACGATCAACTTGCGTCCGATGCCTTTTTGAACGAAACCCAGAGTCATACACAACCTACTTTTGTTGTTATGCGATTTTTCCAGTACGGCTGCATGTCTTGAAACTAGCTCCACAACTCCAAGACTGGACGCCCACCATCGACAATTGGCGTAGGTCGGTTTTGCACATCGAGTACTCGCATTTCAGGGTCGATCCCCAGCGCGTGGTAAATCGTCGCAGTGAGATCTTCGGGGGATATGACTCGTTCCAAGGCATACGCCGCATCTTTGTCGGATTTACCGATCACTTTGCCGCCCGGAATACCCGCGCCGGCGATGACCGCAGGAAACAAGGTGCTCCAGTGATCCCGCCCCCACTGCGCATTAGCCGTGGGGGTTCGCCCCATCTCGCCGGTGGCGATCACTAGGGTTTCGTCGAGCAATCCTCGTTGCTCCAAGTCCTCGATAAGGGCTGAGCAGGCTTGATCGAACGTCGGCAATAAATGCTTCATGACATCATCGCTGTTTCGATGCGAATCCCAACTGTAACCATCCACGCAATCGTACTGAACCGTCACGAATCGCACTCCTGCCTCCACCAACCTTCTAGCCATCAAACTCGATTGCCCAAAAAGATGGCGTCCATAACGATCTCGAACCGAAGCGGATTCCTGCTTGATATCGAGCGCACGCTGAGCGGCTTCGGACGTAGCCAGCGCATACGCACGTTGCCGAAACACGTCGAGTTCCTTCGAAAAGCCAGTCCTCTCCTCCTCGAGGGTACGATCCTCATGTGCCTTGAGCTGTCGATTCAATTGAGACAGCAAGGTTCGCCTGGAATTCATTCGATCGATGACGAGCCCTTCTTGGAGGCCCAAGCCGGAGATGCGATATGTCAACTCCTCATCACTGCAGTCTCTCCAATATGGATTGTCCGTTTTCGAGGACTTGTCGATGCGAGTCGTCAACGGGTTGTAGCGTTGCCCCAACCATCCAGCATGCTCGCCTGGTCGAGGATACTGACCATCTTCCTGGAGCCGCCCCAAGGAGTTTGGAACCACCATGTACGAAGGTAGGGTCTTCTCCAGGCTTCCTGATCCTTGATCGACATACTCCACGATCGAACCCATGGACGGCCAATCCTTCGGTGTCGGTGCAAATCCACCTCCGATCGGAACATGCCATCGTTTGCCCGTCTGCAAGTAATGCGATCCACCGCTGTGATCATTGAAGGAATGAGACAGGGTCCTCATCACGGTGTACTTATCCGAAATGGCGGCCATCTTCGGCAAATGCTCACAGATCCTTAAATCGGGAGTACGCGACGCGATCGGCCGATAAGGCCCACGGATTTTCTCCGGGGCATCCGGCTTCATGTCAAAGGTCTCCAATTGGCTAGGCCCACCGAACAGAAAGAGAAAAATGACCGACTTGCATTTGGCAATCCGCGCCGACAGATCGCTCCCGTCCTGCCCTGACGCCCGGGCAATCGCTTCAAGTTCAAGCAATTTGGGGAGGTTCAGCCCAAGCAGGCCCAATCCCCCAGCCCTCAAGATTTCGCGTCGATGCGGTGCCAGTCCGTTTCCACGATCGGAACCAAGCAGTGTGAACATAGGAGGAACTCTATTGGCTGGAGGACTCAGCGTTTCCCGTTCAAACCCGAAAGACCCCCCGAAGGGCCCCGGAAACAAACATGGTGCTCACTGGAACGCGGCGATCATCTTCGAAAAGGAATCAGGGATGGAATATGCGGCGACGACCATAATGGCAAACCACGCGATCCAAAGGCAAAAGTCGGTGAACCACCCTGGCTTCAACTGCGGATCCATTTTTTTGTATCGGAAATACAAAGTCGCTGATGCGATCATGGGCAATGTAGCCGCTTGGGCCAGCCCCCCCAACCGGACCATCACCTGGGGATCCTGTTTTACGATGTAGAGGGTCAATGCAAAAACAGGAAACGCAATGCAATATCGCTGCACAAGCTTAGCCCGCGCCTCAGCAGATCGGACCTGAATCCAATGGAACAAAGCCATGAAGTCGACGGTCATACGACTGTTGGCAGCACACGCTAAATACAGCGTCTTGAAGAGAACAACTCCCGCCGCAATCAAAAAAAAGACTTCGGTCCAATTGCCAAACGGAGCTTTGTACATCTCCGCCAAAGTAACGATCATTTTCGATCCTTGCGGAACCAGCCCTTGAGGATGCAAAACAGCGGCCCCCATCGCATAAAATGCGACTGTCGATAGCGTGAATACAATCATGCTGATCCATGCATCGAGCTTCATCACGCGGATCCAACCTTGGGCTCGGCGATTCCATTCCGGCGAACCATCGTTCACCCCCGTGTATTTGGCGTATCCTTTCTCGAGACACCAATAGGGGTAATAGAACAGTTCCGTAGCCCCCACTCCAGTAATTCCAAAAACTGCGAATGCATCCGCGATGCCCTCCTTTGGAATCTTGAACGCCAACCCATCTACAATCGCATCGAATCGAGGCGCGTAGATCGTAAAGAAAAGTGCGGCTGTCGCCACGACTGTTACCAAGGTCAACCCGACC
>VGZN01000092.1 GCA_016872635.1 Planctomycetota bacterium
TGCTTGCTGGTGCGACCTTGGACGTGTCGGTGCCAGGTTGGAAAACCCCTGGCTGGACGGCAGCGTTCTTATCCGAAAGATTTCCGTTGGTTCCGTTCGCAGTGAACGCGGGCGTGACAGCGGCCGCAGTAGTAACACCGGAGTTACCACGCAGGCGAATAGCCCGCTCGATGTCCATCGTAACGTCCCACGGTTTAAGTTGCCCTGGGCCGAATTGGCTGTCTGGAACTTTGAGTGCGTTGGCTTGATCCACCAGCGATTTGGCTGCTGCTAGATCGCCTTGCTGCAATGCGAGCTTCGCCGCAGCTGCTAAGCTGGCTGCTTGATCGCGTGTTGGATTCGGTGCTGCTGCTGGCTGAGTTGCAGAAGCGGGTATAGCTGCTGCTCCACTCGTACCTGTAGGTGCCGGAGGTAGAAGCCCCGGTGCTCGTGAAAGTGCAGCGGCCGCTCGGCTCTTCGTCGCGCCGGCTGATGAAGTTGCATTTGCCGGAGCCGCTGGTGCAGCAGGTAGTGCACTCGGTGGCAATGGTGGCAAGGTGCTCGGTGGATTGGTCTTGTCGTTCGCTGGCTGCTGCGCAAGTGCCGCGGTGCTAGCAACGGCCACCACGACGCCTGCTGGCACAACGACGGGCGCAGTCACCGCACAGGCTGCGGTCATTAGCCGAAACGTCCTTAGGGGATTTAGGTATTTCAACGCGACACTCCTTTATCGCTCCAGATGATGACTAAACGCTCGTCGTCTCGATCAACCTCAATCACTAAGTCCATTCACCACCAAGCGCCTCATACGCTGGGCAGGGACTCCCCTTGAATTGCGGTTTCCCGAATACGTGGAGTTGGGAATAGTCGGCCGCGAAGGATGCGGTCAAGGCCACTTTCGAGGTGGCGGATAATATTTTTCGAAATGTCAAAATGGGCGAAGATGGTTCGGTTTCCTAGATTTTCAAGATCTCGGAAACGATCATTTTTCCAACAAAATTCCTAGCGCTTTGTTCCCGTGCAGGTTGTTGTTTCAATAAAAAAGGCCAGCGATAATCGCTGGCCTTGAATGCTCGTTCGAATCTTAGTTGTTGAGAATGATGTGTTATCTCATCACGGTTCCACCAATGGTTTGAAAAGGAGCAGGCAATCCGACTTGGATGGGAATCGAGTTCGGTGATGGGTTCGCGTCTACAGCGGCTACGGATGCCGCTTCTGCTGACGATCCATGAAGCTGGAACTGCTGCTGGTAGTAGCCAGACTTTCGAGGAATGAACGGGGATACTTCTTTGGATGGAAAAGGACTAGGTGCCATCGCGACTAGCGAGGCCACCGAAGGCGAATTGGTGTTGCCCTGAGGGATGATTCCACCAGCGCCTGGGTTGCCCGAAACTGCAATGGTTTCTATTGGTGATACGACGACTCCGTTCAATGCTGCAGTATTAAATTCTGCCGCGGAATCACTCGTTGCGATCGCAGTGTTCAACCTCGATGTCGCAGATGCGAGTGTTGCTGTTGAGCCTGTATAGCCGAGGGAATCTGCAGTGTACGACGTGACGTTGCCACCACCGTCACTCACCCAATCGTTCCAGGCTAACTGCAATTTCCCGAGTTTCGGATATCCGTAATTAATGGCGACAGCAGAGGCCCAATCCTCGTCCTGCATTCCTCGCTCAAGGAATTGTACAAACTGACGCGGGCCACCTTGAGCGATCAGAAAGGCACACAAACTGTACCCCTGTGCGTACAAGGGCATAATGTCGCTTGGGTATTCTCGCATCGCGAAGAGTGTCTTAAACGGAAAGCATCGACGCTCGCTCAAGAACCGGACGAGCATCGTGTCGTGTTTGCTGCGTTCGCTGGAATGCTCGACGGTCGTACAAGCGCCTTCGTCGGCCCACCTTGGTACCGGTTTTCCACTCGGAGCAAAATGAGTGGCTAAAACGGTGTGTGTCAATTCATGCGGCAACACACTGTCCAAAATGCGTTCACGAGTCCCGCTGAGAAACATCTGAATATTGCGGATGGAACCCGCTGCCAATGTGTATTTTGTTTCACCACTCGCCGGGAGATTGGGTGAGGATTGAACCATCACTGGGACTTTTTCCATCCACGGGGACAACTCGCGTCCAAGCCAGTGCATCCCTAGATGACGGCGATACTCCTCGGCCATTTGGCCTACCTCGGTCGCCAATTCCGGGGACTGTGCAAAGATTCTAAAATTTGGGGTCTCGCTTACAAATCGGCGTCCAAGGACTTGCTGCGAAAATCCAGGGGCGACCAATGTCGTGAATAAAGCCAACGCCAAACCCAATGTTCGTGCATCCATGCCGAGCTGTCTCTCCTGTTGGGATAAGGAATGGATTCACTTCCTGCGAATTCACCCGAATCGTCCG
The DNA here is from genome assembly GCA_016872635.1 of Planctomycetota bacterium. Taxonomy (GTDB): domain Bacteria; phylum Planctomycetota; class Planctomycetia; order Pirellulales; family Pirellulaceae; genus JBKCUI01. The sequence goes on from VGZN01000092.1 coordinate 2,376, forward strand.
ACTTGCGGCCGGAGTCTAGAAAACCGCTAGCTCCTCGCTCCAGTCCAATCTTGAGTGAATCTTTTCAAATTCCGCAAAAAAGATGCTTCTCTGCTAGCAAAAAGTTGGGCTTATCCAACGTTCGTTGAAAATTCGATTTCCCACGCTTTTGTTGGACGAAATAAGAAGCGAGGGTGTCTTGTTTGAGCATCCCTAACCGACGCCGGGATGTTGTTTCCCCTGACAGATGGATCAGCAGGCAATGCGACCGGGAAATTCGCTTCTAATCAGCCGAAATCGCGATTGGGGCTTGGCCCTTGTGCTGCTGTTGGCCGCGCTGATCGCTTTTTACGCGTATGTGTCGCGACTGGGAGATGCAACCCATGATGCGTTTCACGAAATGGCATTAGCACGCGTATGGTGTACTTCGGGCACATTTCCCGTCGATGACGTGTTCGCATTTACGCATACCGTATCACCTACGGTGCATCACGAGTGGGGAACCGGGCTCATCCTGTATTGGGTCGCGGAATTGAGTCCGTTTGGATTGCATGGCATGGCCCTGCTTCGGATCGTTTTGATCGCTACTCTTGCGGTGTTGCTTTATCGAATCGCTAGGAATGAAGGTGCTCATCCCTATCTTATTGCGGTGTTCGCACCAACGGTTTTTCCGATGCTTTGGGTCGGGTTCGGGAATCTGCGAGCCCAGCTGTTTACCTTAGTCTTTTTAGCCCTTCAATTGCTTTTGATGCAGAGCGATTGGAAGGGGAGTCGGCGTTGGGTGTTTGCCTGGTTTTTACTCTATGTGGCGTGGCTAAACATCCACGCGGGATTCGTGGTCGGTTTGGCACTGATCCTCTACCATATCGGGATTCGATGGGCCTGCGGCCTCGTTTTTGATGCGTCTGGCAACCTGCGACCTGGGCGCATTGCTTCTTTCACGGTCTGGCGGGCTCAGTGGTCGCGGCTCTGGCACCATGCATTGATTCCGTTGTTTGCAGTTTTAGGTGCGAGTTTGAACCCCTGGGGATGGGACTATCCCATTTACTTGTGGCGTGCCATTACGATGCAACGCCATACGATGCTGGAATGGCAACCATTGTGGATGACCTACGATCCCGTTGTGACCATGGTCGCGTTTGTCGTTTCGTTGCTGTTGCTCGGCTATGTGGCGAAAAATCGACGCTGGAATCGTCTCCATGGGTGGTTTTTTCTTTGTCTTGCGGCATACATGGCGTGCAAGCATCTTCGGCACGGATCCCTTTATGCGGTGTTGTGGATCGCTTGGGTACCAGGCTGGCTGACTGCAACACCTTTGGGGCGATCGATCATCGCTAGCCTTCAAAATCATAGGCCGCTTGCTATGGTGAGTTGCATGTCGGCGATGATCATCTTCGGTACTTATACCGTATCCCAACGCATCTGGAGGACGAATCTTCCAGACCGTGATCCAGAGGGAGTAATGGTCTATCCGGTTGCCGCATGCAACTTTATCAACACTCAACAGCTCAAGGGGAATTTGCTGACCCCGTTTGTTTCCGGGGGATACGTTTCTTGGCGATCGCACCCATTGATACGCGTAAGCCTCGATGGGCGTTACGAGGTGGCCTATCGCGATGATATCTTGCCTAAGCATGATCAGTTCTTTCTCGCCAAGGATCGGTGGTCCGAATTGCTGGAGGAATATCCAGTGGACCTGATTCTCGTGCAAAACATTGCGCCAGTGCTTGAGAAACTCCAAGGCGATTCATGCAATCGAACTTGGATGGCGATCTATTCCGATTCGGCTTTTACGCTATTTGCGAAGAGGGAGTACCTGACCCGGTATCGCGAACTCCGCTCGATGAACGAGAGTGGGTCAGCCTCCACTCGCGTGGAATAGATTCAACGCTTGAACGTGGGCTGCCACATCGTGGACGCGAAGTATCTGAATTTGGTGAGTGGCGAGAGCCAATGAAACACCCACAGTCCCAAAGGTGCGGTCGATATCTTTGCTCCCTAAAAGTTTTGCAATAAAACCTTTTCGAGAGTGGCCGATCAGAATTGGCCGTCGCAAGTAATGAAATATGGAGGCTGATCGAATCAATTCTAGATTGTGTTCATGGGTTTTTCCAAAGCCCACCCCCGGATCTAAGCAAATGCGTTCGGCTGCGATACCTTGTTCGATCAATTCTCGATCACGACGTCGCAGATACTCTAAGATTTCGAGAACACAGTGATCGTAGGTGGGATTGTCCTGCATGGTCTGCGGAGTTCCTTGACGGTGCATCGCACACACTCCCGCCTTCGTCCTCATGGCAACAGTTAGCATCTGCGGATCCGCTTCGAGCCCGGACACATCATTGATGATCTGTGCGCCGAGGCCCGTCGCAGCGTCGGCGACGGACGCTTTTGTCGTGTCGATCGAGATCGGCACCGACAATCTCCCTTGAAGCTTTTCTAGCACGGGAACAACCCGTCGCAGTTCCTCATCATTGTCGATACCCTGGCTATACGGACGGGTGCTTTCCCCCCCAATATCCAAAATAGCTGCACCGGCGTCCTCCATCTCGAGAGCCCGGTCGACCGCGTGCTGTACCGTGTAGAACCGTCCACCATCTGAGAAGCTATCCGGGGTGACGTTTAAGATCCCCATGACCAATGGAATCGCACCCAACTCCAATCGATCGCGAGACAGTTGCCAAGAGTTTGCTCGCGCAGATTGCCAATCGCACGGTACTGTAGCCGATAGCGTGTGTTGCGATGCAGGGAAGTTTGGATTGGGCATCAAACGTAATTCGGTGTTGGCGGACGGTAATTCTCAAGCTGTATTGTATGAAACCATTCGATCGTCTTAGTTAGCCCATCGCGCAGTTGGGTTTTCGGTTCCCAACCCAAATGTTTCTTCGCAAGGGTGATATCGGGTTGTCGGCGAGTTGGATCGTCCGATGGGAGTGGTCGTTTTTCAATCGGCGATTTGCTACCGGTCAAATCGATGACCTGTTGAGCCAGTTGCGCAATGGTGAACTCGACTGGGTTTCCAATATTTACGGGGCCGACGAAATTGTCGGTGTTATTCATCATTCGGACAATACCTTCGACGAGATCATCGCGGTAGCAAAAAGACCGTGTTTGCTCTCCTTCGCCAAAAATAGTAATCGGCTGACCCGTGATCGCTTGTCGGATGAAGTTCGAGACCACTCGGCCGTCGTAGGGGTGCATGCGAGGGCCGTAGGTGTTGAAGATCCGGACGATCCGAATATCGACTCGGTTTTTACGGTAGTAATCCATGAACAGGGTTTCCGCGACCCGCTTTCCTTCGTCGTAGCAAGATCGGATACCGATCGGATTCACATTTCCCCAATAGCTTTCCGGTTGCGGATGAATGTGCGGATCTCCATAGATCTCGCTGGTGCTCGCCAAAAGAATTCGGGCACCGCATCGCTTCGCCACGCCGAGCATATTGATCGAGCCCAAAACCGACGTCTTGATTGTCTTGATTGGGTTGAATTGATAATGACCAGGAGCGGCGGGGCATGCCATGTGATAGATCTGGTCGACTTCCAAAAAAACAGGAAGGGTGACGTCGTGCCTGATCAAATCAAAGTTAGGTTTTCCGATGAGGTGCGTGACGTTGGTCTTTTGTGCCGTGAAGAAATTATCTAGACAGATAACATCGTGTCCTTCTTCGACCAAACGCTCGCAGATGTGTGAACCGAGAAAGCCTGCCCCGCCCGTTACCAAAATGCGTTGAGTCTTTTGAGCTGGCATAGGATCGACTGGGCGCTGAGAGGATCAATGTGGACATAGGAAATCCGTCCTCGAGTATTACCGATACGCAGCGCGGTATCGCAGCATTCCGTTCCCTGCCTTCAAGTTTTTACGAAGGACCTGATCGATCAGCGAGTTTTTTCGGGTTGTAGCGATTGGGATCGCTGGTGGCTGTTACAGCAAACCGGGAAGTACACCTTGGCTGTCCCCCAGCTTCTCGAGGGAGATTTCCATACGATCGAGCATGGCGAGCCAGAGATTGCTGATCGGTGTTTCTTTAGGATACGTAAGATGTCGACCTGTTTGGAGCGTTCCGCAACCACCTCCCGCAACCAAGACTGGAAGATCGTCGTGATTGTGTGCATTGCCGTCGTGAATCCCGCTTCCGTACGCGATCATCGCATGGTCCAAAAGGGTGCCGTCTCCCTCGGGGATCTTGCTGAGTCGATCGAGAAAGTACGCCAATTGCCGTGTGTGAAAAAGGTTGATTTGCCTTAACTTAGCTTGCTTGGCTGCGTCACCACCGTGATGCGAAAGGTCGTGATGGCCTTCAGGGACATCGATAAACGGATACGCTTTATTGCTCCCTTCATTAGCCAGGACAAAGGTGATTACGCGAGTCACGTCGGCTTGATAGGCCAGCACCATCAAGTCGTACATCAATCGAATATGCTCCTCATAGACGGCTGGGATACCCGACGGTACTGGGTAGTCTGGGGTTTTAACCGGTGGGAGCTTTTCCGAGCGTTCGATTCGCTGCTCGATATCGCGAATCGAGGCAAAATATTCATCTAGTTTGCGCCGATCGTTGACGGCGAGTCGGTTTTCCATCGATTTAGAGTCGTCTCGGACAAAATCGAGGATGCTCTTTCGATTCCTATCCCTTCGCTGTTTTGAAGGGTCATTGCTGGAAGCGAATAATCGTTCGAACACAACCTTAGGGTTCACCTCCTTAGGGAGTGGTTGCGTGGCTGATCGCCAGGACATCGTGGATGAATAGACACAGCTATACCCAGAGTCGCAGTTGCCCGCCATGGCACCGTGCTCGGTTCCAATCTCTAGAGAGGGTAGGCGAGTCTGGTCGCCGACTCGAGCGGCAGCGACTTGGTCGACGCTCACTCCATTTCGGATATCGATGCCGTCGGTCTTGAGTGGTCTCGCACCGGTGAGAAATGCAGAAAGGGCCCTTGCGTGATCTCCGCCGCCGTCTGCATAGGCTCTCGCGCCATCTGCAGTTAAACCCGAGAGGACGAGCAATTGCTTCTTGTGATCCTTGAGCGGTTCCAGGATCGGCGTCACTTCGAAATCGGCACCTTCTGTTTTTGGTGTCCAATCCGCCATGTTCTTGCCGTTGGGTACGTAGAGAAAGGCTGCTCGATTCGGTGCCGTTGATCGCGAAGGATCACCCGATGCCCAAGCATGCATAGGCCCCATGGCCTCCAACCATGGTAACGCCAATGAAACCCCTAAACCTCGCAGCACTGTACGACGCTTGATCGGGGTGCTCTTAACATGGAGATGATGTTTCATGGTTTAGTACTTTGCCTTGAATGGAGTGACTGGAAGCTCGCCAATCGGGTAGATGGATTGCCAGTAGTCAGTGCGGGGCGTGTTATGGTTGTATTCGTCGCCTCTGCCGGAATGCATCGCTCTTAACGATTTCGGCAATGAGCGACTTCATTCTGTAACCTTCATTAGGAAGCGATGTGACTATTTTTTCAACCGTTGGCCGATCGTAGTACTCAACACCGCGCCCGATGGCATAGGTCAGTAATTTTTCAGTCACGCATCGCACGAAATCTTCTTTCTTGGCACCGATGATCGATTTCAAATCGCTGGGACCTGCGAAACGAGTGCCGTCGGCAAATTCCCCAGATGCGTCGATATCAAAGGGGCCATCCTTCAAGCGGTACGCCCCGATCGCGTCGAAGTTTTCCAGCGCGAAGCCGATCGGATCCATTTTTGCATGGCAATTCGCGCATGCAGGATTCTGACGATGGACTTCCATTCGTTTTCTCAGCGATGCAGTCGACACATCTTCGGCTTGGTTAGGAAGTTCTGGGACGTTAGGCGGCGGTGGCGGTGGCGGAGCCCCCAAAATCTGCTCGAGGATCCAGCGTCCTCGTTTCACCGGAGATGTTCGGGTGGGATTTGACGTCACGGTAAGAATACTCGCTTGTGTGAGCAAGCCTCCTCGGTTGCGGTCCTGCAGGGCTACCCGCTGAAAGCCTTCGCCTTGGATCGGTTTGCCATCAGGCTTTGTCGGTGGTTGGCCGAGCCAGTTTCCCGCGGTGTCTGCAATCCCGTAGTGCTTGGCCAGGGGTTCATTGAGAAAGGTAAACTCTGCATCGATCAATTCTAGAATGCTACGGTTTTCACGGAGGACCGCATCCGCAAAGAGTTCGGTCTCTTGAAGCATGGAGCGTCGTAGGGCGGGGCTGAATGTTGGGAAGAGTTTATTGTCGGGCGCGAGCGAGTCCAGCCTTTGGATTTGAAGCCATTGCGTGACGAAGTTTTGGATGAGAGATCGGGCCCGAGGATCGTCGAGCATTCTGGTGACCTGCGCATCGAGTTCTCCATCGAGTTTTCCTGATTCGGCTAGATCGAGGAGCGTATCATCCGGCATGGAACTCCACAGGAAGTAGGACAATCGGGAAGCGAGTTGGAACGGTGGCAAGGCTTCGATTTCCACCGAACTACCGCCAGTGATGCCTTGCACTTCGGATTCAACGCGGAATAGAAATTTCGGGGAGCAAAGGATCGCTTGCATCGCCAACTGGATTGCCGCCTCCCATTTATTTCCTTGGTCAATTCGCGATTGCACAAATTGGCAGATTCGTCCAAGTTCCTCAGGTTCGATTTTGCGACGATAGGCTCGACGCATAAAACGACCGAGGACTTCTTCGGACTGTTCCACTTGCGATTTTCCAGCAGTTGTCTGGAGTAGTTTCCGCTGGCTCTTGGGGCGGGTGTCCAGTGGCCCATCAAGTGCCAAAAACTCGATGAAGGCCTTGCTGCTCTGTTGCGAGTCCGCCGGTTTGTATTGTCCGACGAGAATCCGTTCGCGATTCGATATAGCGGGCAGCAGGACCTCGATCAATTCTGCTTGGTCCGGGGTTGTGCCCTTTACCTCAACCACTTTCAAGATCTTCGCTGGGCGAAGTACGTTTCCGGAGATCGCATCTAGTTCCGCTTCCGTGGATGGATCCGCGAGTCCTTTTCCATGAAGCAGGATGGCTATCGTTACAGGTTGACCGTCGCTTGATTGACCATAGGCTTTCGTTCGAAAGATATAGTCCCCTTCGCTATCCCACTGATAAAGCGTGTGTACGGGGCCTTGTTCAAGCCCATCCTTGCCTGAAGTATCGAGTCGCCTGTAGGAGTTTTCCATCAGTTTGCTGGCCACATCCGCGGAAGCTGGTTCGGTATATTGCGATCCCAAATGCCGTTTGGTGACAGGTGGCGCCTCCGGTGTAATGGCCCGGTTCATGATGCTATCGGCTGCATCCAGGTAGCGTTCCATCAGAACGGGTGGGAGGCTGAGAACGTCTCCGATATTGTCAAATCCATAGCCGATATCATCCGATGGAAAGTCCTCTGTTGGGTCAAAATCCACTCCGACGAGATCGCGAATGGTGTTTCGGTATTCGACCCGATTGAGACGACGCATCGTCACGCGGCCAGGATCGGGTTTCGCATTCTTGTCCGCGTGGTCAAAAATGGATTGAACCAATTCGAGAAACGCTTCTGATTCGGCGGTCGATGGTCGTGGCTTACCCTCCGGTGGCATGCTTCCCGACTGAATCTGTTTCGTAACATTCGTCCAGATCTTTCGCTGCTTAATCAACGATTCGGCATCGGTAAAAACCGAAAGTGCAATCTCGGCCTCTGGCGACTCCGAACCGTGGCATTCGGAACAGTACTTTTGAAGGTAAGGAACGCCACCGAGGCCGAAATCAGGGGGGGCGAAAGCCAAGAGCTGATCCCCTGTCCCACCGACAAAAAATGCGGAATACGCGACGATTGCGGAAATCATCGACACGCAGTACGAAAGGACGCTGGATTGATTCGACCGATCCATCGACTGGTTTACAGCGCGAGAGTAATGGTATTTGCCGGTGGGACGTAGGCCAAAGGCGGGAGGAAGGAACCAACCTCCATTGTACTCGAAAAGGATTTCCGTGTATGGCGCACGCGAACGTACTCCATTTCGCCTTCGTGGGGAAAGGCAGCGAACAACCTGTGGTTTCAGAGCTTCAGGTTTTTCCCCTTTTCAAGCCACTTCCAACGTCGGCCTTCGAGCGGATGGGCCCACTCGAGCCACTGGCTCCGCTCAAGCCGCCGAATCCAGAGGCGGATTGCCATTCGGCTCTTGCCGATTTTCTTCCAAGTCCGCGATCTTTGGCCCTACGATACCATTTTCGGCGGCATTGTCTGTACTGATTTCCGATGCAGAAGGTTTTCGGAACAAGTCGAGGAACCGATCTTCATACTCCGTAAATACATTCAGTCGATCTAGTTCCCGCTTGAGTTCGTAGGCTTTGGAGCGATCGGACGAAGCAGTATCGAACAAGGATTCAATCCTGTGTTCATCGTCGTCCGAAATTCTCTGGTTCGCAGGAGTGTTATCTCCTAGTCCTGGAACGAAGTCGCTTTCGGCGTCGCTAGATACCAAGTTGTCTTTTCGATCAAGGTCATTGTTTGAGCTTTCGTGAAGGTTGCCATCGGACTCTTCGGCGTCTATTCCGTTGGACTCGTCATCCTCGTCGCCGAGGTCCGTCTCTTGTTGTTGCATAGAACGTTCGAGCCTCCGCAGCCATTTACTGAGTTGTTCCCCCATGGCCGCCGACTGTTCCTCGAGTTCCTCGAGGTCAAGCTTAAGTCCGATCGACTGCGCGAATACACGTAGGACGCTTAGGGATGCTTTGGGAAAGGGGAACTGCGAGAAGACGCTTGGCATTTCCCCAAGGATGCATGCCCCATGGAGCTGTGTGTCTGCGGCGGCACCGAGCAGTACACCATTGAGTCCCCCAATGCTTCCTTCGTTGAGAACCTCCGTTTCGAGTTGGATGAAGTTATCGAGCGTCGCGGTATCGGTTGCAGCCACGAAGACCCTCGAACCGTGTTCTGGACGCATGGATGTTGCCATCGCTGCAAAGGTTGTGATCTCACTGACGCCGAGTTTTTTCGCATGCGATGCAATTTCACAACAAAAATGGTACTTGCCCTGAGTCGGTTGCGCTTCGCCAATGAAAACGATTCCATCCCTCTGGCCATTGGGATCACGGTAAACAAAGTAGCGATTACGAGGCATAGCGGCCGTTTGGATGATGCCGTCGACGACATCGACGTGCTCAACATCGAAAAGGCCTTCGGCCCGCACTTCTGCGTGCAAATGCATCTCTAGTTTGGAAATCAAATAAAAACCAGCACTGACCGCAACGTTTCCCATGCCGGGCCAGACAGCAACAAACCAAGGGTTGTTGAGTTGAAGTTCGTTTTTCATAGTCCGTCATCCTCCAGGTAAAAATCACCCTGCCGAAATTGTTCCTGTTTCGGTGTTGCTTTCACTGGGAGCAAACCACGTACCACAACAAATTTGGGCCGCGGGAATTCATGCTCAACGGTTGGACGTCCATGGATTTGTTCCTGGTTGCGACAATCGTAAATCTTGACTTATCGTTAAGTTCGGGCTGTCGCACGCGTTGTCCGTCACACACAAACCTGGACCATTGATTCTGGAATTGGAATGGGGCCTGAGAAGAAAGTCTGTAGGGCAGTCTTGGTAGAAGGTCTGGAAAGAAAAAGGTCACATAAAAAAACTAGTAAGTGCCGATGGGATCCGTTATCTTGACGGAGTGGTTCTGCCGCACCTATTCCATGACGTACCTCTCGGGCTGGCCGATCGCTTCGTGATTTTCGATCGCCGCAGGGGAGCCTCCCCTCACACGCACGGAACGCTCGTCTTGTTTAGGACAGGACGGGTCCCGCCTTAGGAATCGACCCATAATGAATTACATGGCCTCAAGCTCCGCGAATCGGGGTGGGGGTGTTGCCATCTGGGGGCAAGACCTACGCTCGTTAGATTTGGTTGTGGACCGCTTCTTGGAATGGTTGTCTTTGCGGGATTTGTCGCAGTCAGTCCAACTCCATCTAGGTACGACCAATAATCGGCCTTGGGTGCAATTCGAGTTGGTACAAGAGCGATTTAACGAGTGGACTCCCGAATGGGATACCGTCGGATTGGCAGATCGACTTGCGAAGGAAACATGTGCCAAGGGAGATCCGCTTGAACGCGAGATTTTGGTTGCCATGCTTGCAAGTCCCATTGCGTTTGAATTTCCGTCGCTGGAGGAATTTGAATCGGCAGTGATGGTTCGCAAGAACATCGTCTATGCAGCCAGCAAGACGTTTTTGTCGTTTGATGCCTATGGAGCGGAGCGACCCGAGGATCATTGGGAATACGATGAATCCAGAGGATTTGTTGTCCGTCCGGGTAAGTCGGTGATCGATGCACTTCGCCTCGCGACCCAACCTGGCGAGACCGGGACGGTGTATTCGTTTTCCTGCTACCGGGCGACAGAGTATGTCATCGCCCTCGGTTTGGCCGAGGAAGTCCGTCGTTGCAATCATTCGCTTTTCGAGCAACTGCAGCAACAAGCAGAACGGCGAGCGATTCGCTCAGGTGAGTTCCACGAAGTGTTCATGAAGGAATACGGTTCCCGACAATCGCCGTTGCCAGCGAATTATTACGCTCCTGGGGACCGTGTTTGGTTCCGAAACCCGGATGCTGCCAGTGCCGACGCCCTCGGCTTTGAAGGCTCCTGGGTGTTCTACCTGGGGAATGGGTTGTTTACCGACTTCTGGAAGCGGAACAAAGCCTTTACGCTCGAACTGAAATGTCTCGAAATGTACCACTGGAGACACTCGACATACCGTGGCGATGATGG